>CANQVC010000016.1 GCA_947627195.1 uncultured Bacilli bacterium | reverse complement strand
TTTTATAATGACGCGTAGTACATAATTATTCCACATTATTTTAATTAATGATGGTAAATTGCGGGCAAACTCGGGAATATGACATTTTAATGTTATTAGATGATTCAATCCAAATCAAATTTACTTTCTTAACACCTGATTTATTAGATGATACAGGAATGGTAAAAGAAGCTAAAATTGGTGAAACTGTTTCTTATAATATAGTAGTAACAGATGGCAAAAATACCAAAGAAGTAACATTATCATCAAAAATTGTTCGTGTAAATTAATATAATATTTATAAGTACCATATTAATATATTATAAAGGCAAGATAGAAATCTTGTCTTTTAAAAACCTTAAAATATGAAAATCGTTTTCATTTATCTTTAAGTGTATTTTAATTTACTTTTTTTTATTTTGTGATAATATATATGTAATTAAATTAGTTAACAATGTTAACTAATTTAATGTTGTTAACAATGTTAACTATTGGTTGTTAACAATGTTAACTATTAGTTGTTAATGGAAGCGAAGAACATGAAAGAAGAATTAGAAAAAACATTTGAGCTTTTAGGTACTTTTCGTAAAATTACTAAGATTGTGAAAAAATCTAGTGATTATAATCAATGTAATTATTCAGAAATATTCTTATTTATTAACTTATGGGAAAAAGAACAAGAACAAGATAAATATTATTCTTGTAAAGAATTAGCTCAGAAAATGAATATGTCGCCGCAATCTTTTAGTCGGTTTATTTCTAGTTTAGAAAATAAACAAATGGTAAAAAAGATTCATAAAGATTCTTCAAGAAAAGTATATATTAAACTAGAAGATAATGCAAAAGAAATTTTAAAAGAAAAATATCAAGAAATTATTTATTTTTTGGAAGAAGTTGTTAATAAAATGGGAATAGATGATGTAAATATTTTAATTGAAAAAATAAATAAATTTTATTTAATAGTTGAGGAGGATGTAAAAAAATGTTACAATTAAAAAACATTACAAAAAATTATGTAACTGGTGATAGCACAGTTCAAGCACTAAAAGGTGTTAATGTATCATTTCGTCAAAATGAATTTGTTTCTATTTTAGGACCAAGTGGTTGTGGAAAAACAACATTATTAAATATTATTGGTGGACTTGATCAATATACATCAGGTGATTTAATTATTAAAGGTAGATCTACTAAAAATTATAATGATCGTGATTGGGATAGTTATCGTAATCATAGTATTGGTTTTGTTTTTCAAAGTTATAATTTAATTCCTCATCAAACTGTTTTAGGAAATGTTGAACTTGCATTAACTCTTTCAGGAGTATCAAAAAATGAAAGAAGAAAAAGAGCAATTGATGCTTTAAATGAAGTTGGTTTAGGAGATCAAATTAATAAAAAACCTAATCAATTATCAGGAGGACAAATGCAACGTGTGGCTATTGCTCGTGCTCTTGTTAATAATCCAAATATTATTTTAGCTGATGAACCAACAGGTGCTCTAGATACTGAAACAAGTATTCAAGTAATGGAAATTTTGAAAAAAGTTGCTCAAAGTCGTTTAGTTGTTATGGTTACACATAATCCTGAGCTTGCTGAAAAGTATTCAACAAGAATTGTTAAATTATTAGATGGTACAGTTATTGATGATTCTAATCCATATACTGAAGTAGAAGATCAACCACAAGAACAACCTAAAGAAAAAGCCAAGAAAAACAAAAAAGAAAAAACTTCAATGTCTTTTCTTACAGCCTTATCATTAAGTTTGCATAATATGTTTACTAAAAAAGCTCGAACATTACTAACAGCTTTTGCTGGTAGTATTGGTATTATTGGTATAGCTTTAGTTTTATCTTTATCAAATGGATTTCAAACTTATATTAATAAAGTAGAAGAAGATACATTATCTACTTATCCTTTATCAATAGAACGTACTAATGTTGATTTAACTTCTATGATGGAAGCTATTGGTACATCTAATTCTAATAAAGAAAAACATGATGATGATGCAGCACATAGCAATGATGTATTAACAAAGATGTTATCTTCAATGCTTTCCGCAGGTGTAAAGCAAAATGATTTAAAATCATTTCGTGCTTACATTGAAGAGCATCGTGAAGAATTAGAACCATATGTTTCATCTATTGCTTATTCTTATAATGCCCAAATAAATGTTTTCAAAGAAGAAACAAATACATTAGGAGAAACCGATGTAAGACAATTAATACCTTATACAATTCCTAATGAAATGTTAAGCATGATGACAAATGAATTACATATGCCTCAATCTGCTGCTCAACAAATGATTACCATGATGCAACAAATTACAATTTGGCAAGAAATGTTAGATAATCAAAAATTATTAGATTCACAATATGATGTTTTAAAAGGTAATTGGCCTACTAAAGCTGATGAAGCTGTATTAGTAGTTGATGAAAATAATGAAATTAATGATTATGTTTTATATGCTTTAGGTTTATTAGATTATAATTATTTAATGGAAATACTTCCTCATATTAAAGATCCATCTTTTAAACCAACATCATGGCAAATGGATTTTGATGATTTAATTGGTTTAACATATCATATTGTACCAAATAGTTCATTATACAAGAAAAATAATAATGTATGGGAATGTCAATGGTCAACATCAAATAATGGTGCTGATAATACTGATAAAGCTAAAAATGAATTTATTAGAAATGTGATAAGTGATAATACTAAATCAATTGATGTTAAAATTGTTGGTATAATTCGTTTAAAAGAAAATGCTCAAGCAGGATCTATTAATGGGGCAATTGGTTATACTAAAGAATTAACTGAATATATAATGAACGTTAATAATCAATCAGAGATTGTGAAAGAACAAGAAAATAATCCAACAATTAATGTATTAACAGGACAACCAATTACTGATCCATATCAATTAGTTACTAATTTAACAGCTTTTGGTAAAGCTGATTTAGAAGATCCTAGTGCAATACGCATTTATCCAAGTAGTTTTGATGGAAAAGAATACATAATTGATTTCATTGAAAATTATAATAAACAGCAAACAGATGATGATAGTAAGATTCAATATACTGATTTAGTTGGTTTAATGATGGAATCAGTTAGTGTAATAATTGATGCAATTGCTTATGTTTTAATAGCATTTGTTAGTATATCATTAGTTGTATCATCAATAATGATAGGTATTATTACATACATTTCTGTACTTGAACGTACAAAAGAAATTGGTGTATTAAGAAGTATTGGAGCAAGCAAGAGAGATATTTCACGTGTATTTAATGCGGAAACATTAATTATAGGATTTGCTGCTGGATTACTTGGTATAATAGTTACCGTTATCCTGGATATACCAGTTAATATATTATTAAATGCTTTAGCAGGTATTGGTAATATTGCAAAATTACCAATTTTAGGAGCAATTATCTTAATCTTAATTAGCATGTTTTTAACATTCATTGCTGGTTTAATTCCAGCAAGTATAGCTGCTAAGAAAGACCCTGTTATTGCTTTAAGAACAGAATAATATTAATAAGGATGAATTCATAATTGATTCATCCTTTTTAGTTTATGATAAAAAATAACATTTTAATATTTTCAATCTTGAAAATCATTAAAAGCTATGTTATAATTAGTAAAATAAAGAGTGATAAATTATGAATGAAATAAAAATTAGTTTAATATCATTAGGATGTGAAAAAAACTTAGTTGATAGTGAAATGATGCTTGGTTTTTTCAAAAAATACAAAATGAAAATAGTAGATGATATATCTAAATCAGATATTATTGTTATTAATACTTGTGGCTTTATTGAAAGTGCTAAACAAGAAGCAATTGATACTATTTATGCTATGTTAACATATCAAGATAAAGGTAAAAAGATTGTTGTCACAGGATGTTTAGTTCAAAGATATTTAGATGTTTTAAAAAAGGAAATACCAGAAGTTGATTTATGGATTCCTATTCGTGATTATATTAAATTTGGTGATTTGATTATTAATTTGGTAAACAAGGCGAATATAATTCATAATACAAATGAAATTTGTAATGCTCTATGTTCATCACTTAATATGGAAGATAGATTTATAAGTACACCTAAACCATTAGCATATGTGAAAATATCTGAAGGATGTAATAATCGTTGCACATATTGTGCAATACCACTTATTCGTGGTAATTTTGTAAGTAGAAAAGAAGAAGATATAATTGAAGAAGTACAAAATCTTGTTTCTTTAGGTTATAAAGAAATATGTTTAATTAGTCAAGATTCATCAAATTATGGATATGATATTAATTCATCACTTGCTGATTTATTAAAAAAGATTATAAAAATTGAAGGTGATTATTGGATAAGAATTTTATATTTATATCCAGATGAAATAACAGATGAATTTATTCAAGTTGTGAAAGAAAATTCTAAAATTTTACCTTATTTTGATATTCCTATTCAACATGCTTCAAATAAAATTCTTAATTGGATGCATCGAAGAGGTAATAAAGAATATATTTCTAAATTAATGGGTAAAATAAGAAAGGAAATTCCTAATGCTGTTATTAGAACAACAATAATAGTTGGATTCCCTCATGAATCGGAAAAAGATTTTCAAGAATTATTAACATTCATTAAAGAAAATCCCTTTGATCATTTAGGTGCATTTACTTATTCAAAAGAAGAAGATACACCAAGTTATGCAATGTCATGTCAAGTTTCATCAAAAATAAAACAACAAAGATTAGATAAATTAATGGATGTTCAACGTTGGATTTCTTTAAATCAAAATAAGAAATATTTAAATAAAACTTATGATTGTGTAATTGAATCATATGATGAAGAAACTAAAAAATATTATGGAAGAACTTATATGTTTGCTCCTGATGATATTGATGGTGGAGTAATTATTGATACAAACAAAAAACTAGAAATAGGAAAGATATATCCATGTTATATATATGATGTTGATTTTTATGATATATATGGAAAAATAGAATAATAATATTATTATTAATAATATTAATAATATTAATATTATTATTTATATAGGAACATCGCCAAGCGGTAAGGCAATTGGCTCTGACCCAATCATTCGAAGGTTCGAATCCTTCTGTTCCTGCCATCTAGGAAGAACGAAAAGGCTGCATAGCCAAATAAGCTCTAAAATTTAGTTGTTTTAGGGCTTTTTTTAATGTTTTTTATATAAAAACAGCCATTTTATTGAACTTTTTAAAGATAATCATTTAGGACAAAATGTAGCTTTTTAACGGCTGCATTTTTAATCATTTTATGAATCAGAGGGATTTGAACTTGTATATCAATATAAAATCTTTGAAAATAATTTTACTATAAGATTAATAAGAAATATAGTAATTACAATAAATTAAGTGAAAATAATAATAAAAACGTTTGCATAAAAATTAAAAATATGTTACAATGTTGTTGAAAGTATAAACTTTCACTATTACCAAAATAAAATCCAAAAAGTATAGATGCATATAAAAATGTTTTGGTAATTATTATTTGGAGGTAAAATGGAAAATTATGTTACGCCTGATATGGCAGTTTATGAAGGAAATTTAATAAGAGAATATGAGGCATACGCTGCTTCTGTTTCTTGTTCATCTGGTGCAATCACATGTTCTAGTCAAGCAGTTTCGTGTCAAACTGGGGCTGTAGGTTCACAATCATGTCTTGCAAATTCAGCAGGATGTGGTGCAGCTTCTTATTGTACAACAAGATCATCTTAAATTAATAAAAATTAATTATATTATGCATCTATACGCTTTAAATTTGAGGAGGATAAAGTGAATATTTTTAAAATTAATGATAATTCTATATTTTTAAATGAATATTTATATATTATAAAAGGAAATGTTGTAAATATTGACTTTCATAAATTAGAATCTTTAATTAATATGTTGGATGATTCGAAAGAAAAAAGATTTAATAACTATGAATATATTGATAAAAGATTTGATAAAAAGAAATTAAAATTAAATTATATATATCCAAATAGTGCAGGGATATGTTTGACAGATCTTTGCCAATTCAGATGTAATTATTGCTCTTTTTCTTCATCAGATAAGGGTAGAACTTTAGAGTATGATAGTGTTAGAGTTTTTGTTGATTATATATTTAGAAATGCTATTTTACGACAAAAAATCTCTAATAACATAGAATATGTTAGTTTTTATTTTGCAGGTGGAGGAGAACCTACTTTAAATTTTGAATTATTAAAAAAATGTGTTTTATATATTAGAACAAAAGAGAAACATGCTGGTGTAAAAGCATATATAAATATGACTACCAATGGATATTTAAATAATGAACAATTAGAATTTATTTCTGAAAATTTAGACTATGTTTTGGTATCATTTGATGGAAACGAATATTTTCAAAACCAAAACAGAAAAGTATATAATGGAGAAAAATCATTTGATGTTGTTGATAATACAATTAAATATTTGATGGATAAAAATATTATAGTAGAATTAAGGTCTACAATATGGCTTAAAGATTTTGAAAAAATTAAGGATATGTATTTGTTCATTATAAATAGATATTCTAAAATTCGAAATTGGGATATTGAACCAGTCGCACCAATAGGTAGAGCTAAATTTAATGCTGATTTTAAAAGCAGTAATAATAAATTAGATAATTATAAATTATCATCACATTATATAGCGTTAAAAGAATATATTTATGACCATAACTTACCCAAGATATTAACGTGTGGTAAATTTAAAGATTCTAAAGTTGATTTTTTATGTGGCACTATTTTAGGATTTAATCCTTGGTTAATTACAAATAACAAAGTAGTTACTTGTTTAGATGCAAAAGATAAAGCAACATTATTGGGAACGATTAGTAACGGCAATATTATATTAAATGAATATTATGATTTAAATGCAGAAATTTTTATGAATAATATTGAAAAATGTAAATCGTGTTTTGCTTTTCCATTTTGTGGCTCTGGATGTCCATTAAAGAATAGTTCTGATGAATATAGTTATGCATCTAATTGGGAATGTAATGAAATAAAAAAATATTGGGAAATAGTATTAAATCATTTAGTTGAAAATGAAAAATATATAGGATGGGAATTAGAAAAACTAAACATAGATACATCTGATGAGTTTTCAATTTACAAAATAAAAAGGAGTGATAATTATGAAAATTACAATTAAAGATGCACAAATCAATGTGACCTTAAATTCTAAAATTGTTTGTGACGAAATTGATAACGAAGGTTATTTTTATGATGAAGAATTAGATAGAATAATTGTTATGAATTCAACATGTTTATTTTTGTGGAATTTAATTAAAAATAGTAATTCTGATATTTTATTTGTTGAAGATATAGAGGAACAGTATAAAAAGCACTTTATTTTAAATGAAGAAAGCCTTAAGTCATTAAATTATGATATTCTTAAAACTATTAAAGACATGATTGAATTAAGGATATTGATTAGTTATGAGTAATTGTTATTGTAATATAATAAAGAATATTAATTTTTCTTTCTATATAGAAGATGAAATATTAGATAAAAATCCATTATTTTTTGATTATTTTTTTAAAAGATGGATAAAAAAAGATGTGATTGAAGTTACAGATGATATGATTATCATAGGAAAAAATAAAAAGGGAAAAAATAAAGAAAATTATATTTATACTTCAATAAATGATAAAAAATGGATGTTTTTTTTGATAAATGACATAGAAAAATATATAATTAATAAATTAGGATGCTATGTGCTACATGGAGCAAGTTTGATATATAAAAATAAAGTTATATGTTTATTAGGACCAAGAAAAAGCGGAAAAACAACAGTAGTATATAATTTGACAAAAAATGATGATTATGTATTAATTGATGATGATTGTGTTATTTTAAATAATAATGATGTAATAGGATTGAATTTTCCAATAAGATTACGTAATGAATTGACGGATGCTTTTGAAGTCATAGATGATGACAAAAAAGCTAGATATTTATATTTTACAAAAAATACTAAAAAAAAGTTGTACTTACAAAAAAGTTTTTTTATTTATTCAATATAACGATACTAAAAATATAATTTGTAAAATGTCTAATAAGGAATTTTTTGATAATTTATTAAAAAATTCTAGATATTCAAGGAATAATGATGAAAAATTCAATAAAATAATAAATATTACTAAAAGCGATGAAGCATATCATATTATGTTTACATCTTTTGATAATTTTAGAGTTCTTTTGAAAAAATTAGACTTATAAGGAGTATAAAATGAAAACCAAATCAACAAAAATGTTTAAAAATTTTACGTATCTATTATCATTTTTTCTTAAATATGGTAAAAGCTTTTTTATTTTTATAATTGTTACTTGCTTATTTACTCCGTTATTTACTGTTCTTGATATTTATCTTTTAAAATTTTCACTTGCATCTATTAATATTCCTTTATATAAAGTAATCATTGGTGTTTCATTAATATTGGGCTTAATGTTATTTATAAATGTTATTAGCAATATTATAGAAATATATTTGGGAGAAAAATTAATTGTAAAAATACGTTCAAATATAAATAAAGAAATATTTGATAAAATAAGTGTTACCGACTTTAAATATTTTGATGATAACTTATTCTATGATAATTATTCTTGGACAGTAAATCAATTAGTAAATCAATCTCATGCTGCAGCAAGATTTATCTGGAATTTAATTTCCTCTTTGATTACAATAATATCTCTGGTTATTTTAATGATTAGTATGGATTGGATTGTGATTCTGTTTTCTGTGATGTCTGTAATTATTGCCACAATTTTATCATCTAAAATTACCAAACTACATTATAATAAAAATAATGAATCTATTTTGTATAATAGGGGACACGGATATATTAATAGATTATATTATTTAAAGGATTATGCATCAGTTATTAAAACTACGGAAGCTTCAGAAATTTTAAATAAAAAATTTGATGAAAATACTGATGAATTAGTTAAGGTAGCTAATAAATACAAAGTTAAATTAACTATATTAGGTATATTAGAATTTCTAAATACTTACATTTTTATGGGATGTACAATTATTTATTTATGTTATAGAATTCAAAATAATCAAGGTATAGAAATTGCTGATTTTGCTGCATTAATTGTATCAGCAACTACATTAAAAAACCAATTGACTAATTTTTTAAAGATTATTCCTAATTTTCAAAATATTTCACTATATGGCGAAAGAATCTATAATTTTTTTAATACTATTTCATATATTGAAAATTCTCATAATACAAACCAAATTAACGAGTTACCTTTTAGTATTGAAATAAAAAATTTAAAATTTAAATATAAAGATATTTATGTATTAAGCAACATTAATATTAATATAAAAAAGGGACAAAAAGTAGCAATCGTTGGCGAAAATGGAGCAGGTAAAACAACAATAACTAATTTATTATTGAGATTATATGATCCAGAAGAAGGATCAATATTTATAAATAATGAGCCTATTGCTTCCTTGGATCTTAATAATTATAGAAATAATGTAGGCGTTGCCTTTCAAAAAAGTGTTAGTTTTTCATTAACAGTTCGTGAAAATATGAAGTTTTACAATGATAAAATCACTGATGAAGAAATTAATGAAATTTTTGCATTAGTTGGTTTTGATAAAGTAATGAAAAAGGGTGAGTTCACATTAGATTCATATTTAACGAAAGAGTTTCATAAAGATGGACTTGAATTGTCAGGTGGTGAATTACAATTATTCGCAATTTGTAGATTATTTACAAAAAAATTTGGTTTGTTGATTTTAGATGAACCATCTGCATCTTTAGATCCTATAGTGGAATATAATTTAAATAATTTAATTTTGAATGAGATAAAAAATACTACTATGATTTTAATTTCACATCGATTATCGAATGTTAGAAAATGTGACAAAATTTTCTTCATTTCAGATGGGGAAGTATTAGAGAGTGGAACACATGATGAATTAATAAATATAAATGGTAAATACTGTGAAATGTTTAATAAACAAGCTGAAAATTATAGGTGAAAAAATGTCAGAGTTAAATATAATGAAATTTATGATAAATAAATTTGGAACAATCCCTTTTACATGTTCTGGTGAATGTATGATTCCTTGGGTGCAGGAGGGTAAAGTCACAATTAAAAAATATATTGATGAAGTTAAAAAAGGAGATATTGTTTTAGTCTATTCGGATAGTTTCTTTAAGATACATAGAGTTGTAAAGGTTGAGAATAATAATGTAATTACAAAAGGTGATTTTACAGTCACATATGATAGCAATAATGATAAAAACAATATTATTGGATATTTATACTCCATTGAAAATATTCAATTAGAGTATCATCATTTTATAAATATGATTTGTGAATTATCATGTGATATTGCTGAATTATATGCAAAGAAGCCAAGAGAATATGTTGAACGTATATCAAAAAATAAAGAAAAAATATTAGAATTATCAAATAAAATTGTTAATGGGAATGGAATTAAAAATAATGAATGATTTTGCAGGCTTTTTTATAATTAATTTAATTAGAAATAAAATTGATTTAATCACTGAAAATGAATTTTATATAAATAATGAATTTTGTTCTGATGATGTAATAAAAACCATTATTGAACATAAATTGTTATTGCACTATTGTAATGACATCATTCAAAATAATTTATTGCCAAATGAGAGCAATAAGTTAAAAGCTATTTTTTTTAATGAAAAGACCAAAAGAAGAAAATATATAGATTTTTTAGAAATACTGGTTAGATTGTTAAATAAAAATAATATTAATTTTATTGTATATAAAGGATATATATTAGAAAGTTTAATTTACAATGATATTAAAAGAACTTATTCAGATATAGATATTATTTTAAATGACTTTAATGATTTTGAAAAAGTTAGGAATATTTTATATAATAGTTTTAAAAGTAATCTTGATACATCTTTAACAGATACTATTTTTATGGGTGAGTATAAAATTGAAATTGTTTTAAATAACATTATTTATTGTATAGAAGTTAAAACGCCTGTTCATTATGTACTAAAATCATATGAAAATTTAATTGAAGTTAAAGTAAAAAATGAAATTTGCAAAACTTTTTCATTAGAAATAACTTTCGCAAACTTAATATTATATTTATATCAATACATTGAAAATATGTACTATTTACAATATAGAAATAAACATACATTACAATACATTGTAGATTTATATGAATTTATCACTAAATATCAAAGTGTTTTAAATTGGACAAAATTTTATGAAATTATATGTAAAAATGATTTAAAAGATGCTTTGAATTTAGTAATACATACTATTTCTGAAATTTATAACACCGATATAATTAAGGATATCTTTAAAAAAAATAATATTTTAAATATAAATTCTTATAGAAGTAATTTCGATTGTCCAATAATAAGTAGGTTTATTTTTAAACATGAAGTTTTAGAATTCTATAGAAATCATATGAAAGGTAAGTTTTTTTTGGATAATAATTGTAATAATTATAATAAAATGGTTGGCTTGATTCCGTTTTTTAAAAAAGGAGATAATGAAATTGAGATTTTTCCAAAAAAAAAATCGCTTTGTGTTGAATTTGATAAATTGAATTTTAATTTGAATTATATTATGCAGGTTCAACTATTTTATTATGATATATATGGTCAATTTATTGCTCCATATAGGTCTATAGTCGTAAGATATGAAAAAAGAAATATATATTTATCTGGAACATATTTGCCTAGAGGAGTAAATCATTATGATAAAGAAATGGAAAAAAAAGCAATTAAATATAAAGAAAACGAAGTAAAAATTATTCAATATGATGAAAAAATAAAAATAAAAATTTACTATGATATTTTAGAAATTAATAGTAAAAAACCAATTGGGATGAATATTGTTTTATATGAATTAAATGATTTAAAATTAGTTCCACTGTTTTTATTAGTTCCATTTTGGAATAATCCTCTTATTATAAAATAAATTGTTTTATATATTAATATGTATTATAGATGGACTGGACTTACTCAAGAAAGTTGGACACATTTTTGTATATCCTAAATTTTATTAATAGTGTTTATACATCTAGGAAGAATAGGCTTTATATCCAAAAAAGCTCTAAAATTTAGTTGTTTTAGGGCTTTTTTTACTGTTTTTTATATAAAAATATCCATTTTATTGAACTTTTTAAAGATAATCATTTAGTACAAAATGTTGCATTTTAACGGCTACATTTTTAATTATTTTATGAATCAGGTGGGGGATTCGAACTTGTATATCAATATAAAATTCCTTAAAAACAATTTAACATATAGTATTAGTAAAAAATCAAGTAATTATATTAAATTATTTATTATTTTTAACAAAAACGAATAATCATAAATAAAAAATATAAAATTACTTGCAATAATTGAAAAAATGAAGTATAATATAAGTAGAATTAAACATTTTATGTACAAGAGAGTTAAATTAGCGTTTTATATTAATTCCAATTGTATATATGTGATTTGATGCTGTGAAAACAGCCATTAACTTATAAATAGGAAGGATTATTAATAAATATTTGTAAGCGTGAACTCTCTTGTAATAGGGAGTTTTTTGCATTTTTTCCCAATTTGAATGGGATGGGGTAATGTTATGAATAAAATCTATATTTTAAACAAGCTTTATATATGGAATAAGGTGATTCTCTTAATTTGGGTTAGGCACTTAAATGTGCTTTTAAATGTATAATTTAAAGAAAGGAGAATAAAATGAAAAAAATAATTATTGTAGTATGTGTGCTGTTGATTGCTTTATTTATTGGAAGCACTCGTATAGAGATTAATGCAGCTGATACAACTTTTCATGAAGGTGTCAAATCACCGGCTTATGATTCAAAAAATGATCCTGCAGATAGTAAACATTTAGGATATTACTATGAGCTTAGTGAGACGAGCAATAATAGATCTATAACTTGTAGTGATATTTATTTGGGAAATAAATTTAGAATAAGATATGCAGGTGTTTTAAGTTCACAACAAATAACTATGCAAAGGTCTATCTTATATATTGAACAAGTAAGTATTAGCAAAATGTCTTTTTTTATGACCGATGAGTTTTATCACACAAATGAATTAACTTTTTCAGTGACTGCTAAAGTAAATGATATTGAATCGGGTATTGGAGTAACTTGGTCAAAAACTACAAGATATGCAAATGGAGTTAAAATTACAACAGAAGTTGGAAATGACTATACAGCACCTTTTGTTGTAATGGCATTATACGCAGTAGACGCAAAAATAACTGAAGTAACATATCATGGTACATCGACAAAATCATCTGGTTCTTGGAGTAGTTATACATGGAAAACACCAACTAATGAATCAGCGTGGGCAACAATTGGATATGTAGCGTATTATGCATTTATAGGAGCCGACGATCTACCAAACTATCAAACTGGACAATATCTAATTGATAATAATTCTGATTTCGGTAATAGTGAACTGTTTTTTTCAGGAGATTAAGGAGAAGATATAATGAAGAAAATATTAATAATAATTGTTTTATTGACTTTATCTTTTATTACAATAATAAGTAATGACATCGATGTTAATGCATATTCTGCTGGATCTGGATATTATGGAACTGATATGACTGATTATGAGATTATCGAAAAAACATATAAATATACAAAGGGTAATAGAATTCCCGTATGGATTGGCGGAACTGACAAATATGAATATTACACGTATTATTTATATGCTAAGTTACGTGTGAATACTGTAGGCTTAACTAATACTACATTTAAAGAAGTTAAAAACGGTAAGATTGTTGGAGCATTTGAAGAATCAATCACATTGGAAAAAGAGTATTCAATGAAAACAAGTATTGGTTATGAAGTAATAGAAGGCGCTTCTATTAATTTAGCATTAGAAAATTATCAAGCGTGGGGTTATCGACATGCTCAAGGAGAAGAAATGGAATTCAATGTTAGCAATAGAGATTGTAATTATTTTTCTGTAGCAGTTATATCTCTTGAAATAAAATTGGTTGAAAGATATGTATTGGAAGAAGTAAAATATGGTGGATTCACAGGTAAAGTTGAGAAAGGACGAACTCTTCATGATCCCGTATTCGAAGAATACTATTTCGTTTACGATTATGACTTAATGCCAATTTCTTATGATGATTTGAAAAGTACAGATAAAAATAAATATAAATATCAAAATGGTGAATACCAATTAAATTTAACTCCATCAGAAATGGCAAATATGACTACGCCATATGCCCCAGATGTAAATAGCAATTATATCGAATTTATAATGGGAGAATTAAAAAAATCATATTACGCAAAATAGTAGGTAGTTTACATGTTGTTACATATTTTAAAAAGAATAAAGTCGAATCTAAAAATATTTATTTTTAGTTATATTTTATTTTTTGTTACAATAATGGTTATTTTCTTATTAATAATGTTTAGAAGTGTTTCAATCAATAAAATAGATTCTGGTATTATTTTTTATAAAAATGCGGTTAGAGTAGAAGAAATGAATCAAACTCAATACTTACCACAAGGTTTTGAAATTACAAAAGAAAAAGTTAAAAAAGTAGAAAATGAATTCCAATATGTAAATCATATGCAATCTTCATTTGATTTATGGGCCAAGGGTAGACAAAATGTTTCATTTTATGTTGTTTCAGAAGATTTTATTAATACTGGTGTAAAAATTTATGATCATGAACAAGCAGATGAAGGTGTTCAAAAACTAGAATTATTGTATGGTAATAAATGGGATAAAGACACTATAGAACCTGTTACAATTGTAGATTTAGATACTGCTATGTTATTATTTGGTTATGAAAATGTTGTTGGACAAATGCTTAGCACAAATTATGGTGATTTAGAAATAGTGGGAGTTGTATCTAATACAATTGAAAGAGAGCAAAGTATTGAATTAGCTAAAAAAAGAGGTGAAGAAATAATAGCAGATTATTTATATACAACGCATGCTTATGTTTCACATGGTTATTACGATACTTTGAATTTACCAACTTATAATAATGATGTTATTATAAGTGATGAAAATATGACGCCAGAGGAAATAAAATATAAATTAAAGGAAATTTTTGATATCCCACTTAAAGAAAATGAAATTTTCATAAGTAGAGAAGATATGATTTATAAAAATATCATAAGTAGGAAAATTTTTTTTCAAATCATAATAAGCGTTATTAGTGTTTTTTCAATATTGGGATGTTTAAATCTAATTAATATTACTTTGTATACATTTAAAATCAATAAGAAAAATACAGGAATTTATAAAATAATAGGCTATAAGGATAAACAAATTATGGGACTTTCGATATTTGAAAATTTTATTAAATCACTTATTTGTTCTGTTATTTCCGTTTTACTGAGCATTATTATATTACTGTTTGTTTCACTAATAAGTGGAACTCTAAAGTTTGTCAATTTCAAGTATGTTATATTATTGAGTTTTAGTTTAGTCGTAATATTTGTTCTTGTTTCTTCTTTAATAAATATAATTATTTCATGTATTAGTATTAAAAAACCAATTGATTTTTATATGGAGGAAGACTAAAGGTGACTATATTCCAGTTGAGTTTAAAAAACATTAGTAAAAAATTATTTTTTAGTCTTTTTTCGTTTGTTATAGCAGGTTCAGCACTAGTCTTTTCACTTTTTTATATTGCATCTATTGAACATAGTGTTAGTAAGTCTTTAGCCCTTTCTAAAGGAGAATATATCTCATATGTAAATGAAGAGCGTTTTTCTAATATTCCAGTTAATTATTATGAAAGATTTAAAGAAGAATTTGATTATGTAATACCTTATGTTTATAATACGGGAATAGTCTCATATGATTATGACTGTATGATCATCGGGACAGACATTAAAAAAAATATAATTTATTACAATGGAAATCTTTATAATTACGAAATAGAATTAAGCGAAGTCTATGATACAGAAAAACCTTTGGTATATTTAAGTGAAAATTTAAAGAATTCAGTTAATAATAACTTAATTGAAATTAACGGAATAGAATACCAAGTAGGCGGATTTATTAAAATATTAGAAAAAAGTTTGAATGAAAACATAGTTATAACAACATTAGATATTTATGGGCAATATGTGGATATGTCAATAATTAATAATGACTCTGGAATTTATAAGTATATAATTGATACATACTATATTACAAGTAATCAAAATGAAGATGAAGTTATTAATACAATATCAATGATTTATAATGCACCTGATTCAAGATATTTTGTAGATTCATATAAAAAAATATTTGATAGTCAGATGGAAGAATTTATGATGTTTTCTAACATACCAGTTACGTTTTTTATATTAGTTTCTGTATTTTCCTTTTTCAATATATATATATCTATAAATTTATCGATAGCAGAAAGAAAAAAATATTATTCCATTTTAAGTACATTAGGAATGAAATTAAAACATCTAAGGAAGATGATCATTATAGAAATGTCAATAATAAGTGTTATTTCAGCTATATTGTCAATTTTTATAGGAATGTTTATTTCACTAATTGCAATTAGTGCATCAAAAGGTTTAACGTTTGCAATGGCATCAATTCCTAAATTTTTCTTAACGCTAATTGCAATTATAATGGTTCCAATAATTTTGACAACCATATCAACTAGATTTATAAAATATAAACAAATCATCTAAAAGGAGGGAATAATGTATAAACTAAACAATATATATAAAAGTTATGATAATGATAAAACTTTTGTTCTAAATAATTTATCATTTGAATTTCAAAAAGGTGAATTAATTGCAATTATTGGCAAAAGTGGTAGTGGGAAAACAACATTATTAAAAATTTTAGCTACTCTAAATAAACCAACTAAAGGATTTTACATTTTTGATGAGAAAAATTTAGAAAAATTATCAAATGATGAATTGGCTGAATTTAGAAACAAACATATAGGGATTGTATTTCAAGAATATAACTTAATAGGAAATTTAACTGCTGAAGAAAATATAATTTTACCTACTATATTTAATAAAAAACAGTCAAATAATTATAAAGTTAATGAAATAGCTGAAGCATTGGGGATTAAGTCATTACTAAATAAAAAGGCTAATTTACTATCAGGAGGTGAACAACAAAGAGTTGCTATAGCAAGAGCCATGATTAATGATCCTGAATTAGTATTAGCGGATGAACCAACAGGTAATTTGGATAATGATAATGCCAATCAACTTTTTGCAATGTTAAAAAAATTAAATAATTTAGGTGTGACTGTTATAACGGTAACACATAATCTAGAATTTGCAAAAATGTTTGATAAAATATATGAACTAAAAAATGGACAGTTGGGATTATATAAATAATTATTTTCTATATAAATATTTATATCGTGAATATAATAAATTAAATTGTAGTATTTGTCATTATATACAGAAAGTTAATTTTAAATTAAGTTTAATATAATCAATTTTTACAACACTTTTAAACTATACAAAAAAAGGGCTAATCATATTAAATTAATATGAAGTAGCCCATTTTTTGTCGTGATAGTGTAATTTTTAATTAAAAGTATAGATACACAATTGAAATTATCTTATTTTATCATATGAAATATTCATAAAATAATCATAATAATCCTAAAAAAATCATCTTTCCTGTTGAAGAAACTGGTAAAATATGGTATACTATCTAAGATAATCGAAATTTGTATTACTTAAACACATTATTTATTTTATCAATATATGCAGTACATAGAAACCATAGGGATGCAAATTTACATGTAGAACTTAGGGGAATTTGTATGTATTGTATAAAATTATCCCTCTAGTTGTTAGGAATGGGGGATTTTTTTGTATTGTAACGATAAACAGAATACGCCACTATTTAGATATAGTGGCGTATACTGACTACACAAATAAATATTATAAAAATAAAAGCATAAAAGCATTTATAAAATGTTTAAAAACGTTTTATAAATGCTTTTTCTTTTTCCTAAAGGAAAAAATTAGACAAAAAAAGATAAAAATTAATAACCATTCTCCTCCTATTTGATTTTTCTAAAAAAGTCAAACATAGGAGGAAATAATGAAAAAAGTAATTTATAAAATTGATGAACATAAATATGAAATTGTTGAAGTTAACAATGCAACTGAAGAAGAGTATGTTAATAACTTAAATCGTGATTTTGAAAGAGAACTAAAGAAAGAAAAAAGATTAAAGGCAAAAACAATTTCTTTAGACCTTTTATATGAAAGAGATGGATATGAATTAATGGATAATTCAAATTTAGTTAATGATGATGTAGCAGAAAAAGAAGAATTATATCAAAAGTTACATGAGGCAATTAAGCATCTTACATTAAAGCAACAAAAGGTAATTCATTTGTACTTTTGGAACAATCTAACATTAAGAGAAATTGCTAGTGTTTTAGATGTAAGTTTTTCAACAGTATCAGAAATTTATTATGCATCATTAAAAAAAATAAAAAAATTTTTAAAAAACACACGTACAAAACCTTGATTTTTGTCCTATATAAGTGAGGGGCAAAAAAAATATTTGCCTTCTTAGAATGGAAAGGTAAAGAAAATGTTATGAGTGATGAAAAAAAGGTTAAAGGTTATTCATTGAAGAAAAATGCATTTAAAAAATGGATTTTTGAAAACAACCTTACACTAATTTATGTGTCAAGGAAATTAGGCATATCAAAGGAGGAACTAAAAAAAAGATTAAGTAAGCATTTATTATTTAATAAAAATGAAATTATAAGATTAATTTATCTTGTTGAAGCAAAAAATGCTATAAACATTATTTACTTTCCATCTCTCAAAGAAAAAAAGGAGGTAATAAAAAAAGTATTTAAAGAAAAAGGGGTGATATATAATTATAAAATCAAGAGTTGAAATATTAGATGAAATATTCAAACATTCCAACCATTTGAAAAGATTTTATAAATTTGTTAATTTAAATCGTCATCTTTCTCTACATGATGTAGCTGAAATTTTTATTAAAGATAAAAATTTAAGTATTTGTTATTCTTTTGAAGAATGGAATGCTATGGAAAGAAGAATAAAAAGTGGACACAAAGGAATTTTGTATTATGATATTGATGGAAATAAAAAATTTGTTTTTAATGAAAACAGTACATATGGAGAAACAAAGTATTTAAAAATTTATCCATCAACTTCTAATCTTATTTCATCTCTTGATATATTAAATTCAAATCTTGAAATAAATTATTATCTAAGCGATTATAGGAAAATCTATAAAAATGTAAAAAATTTTTTTCAAACAAATCATTTATTATATAATCATTTTTTAAAAGATGAATTAATTGTAGAGGGTGTAAGTTATTCCTTATATATAAAATCTAAGATAAAGGATGATGAAGTTATTTACTTACATCCTTTCCCTTTTTCTTTAAAAGAAAATGCCAATCTATTTAAAGAAATATATGAACTTACTCAAAAGTTGGAAAATGAACTAGAAAAAATAAAACAAAATGAATTAATAAAAACAATTTCTACGGAAAAGCAAGAAGAGCCTACCGAGAAAAAGAAAAAAACAAATAAAAAAGGTAATAAAAAAGCAATTACCATATTTGATTTTTCGACTGAAGAAAAAAGTAACATTGAAAAATTGATTGAATGGGGAATTAAACAAGGTAGTGGATTTGTAAATGGAAAGCTAAGAATTTATAATGAATACCAAAAAAATTTAATTCAATCAGATTTTATAAAATTTATTAAAAATGAATATGGAATAGGTGGAAAGTATGGCTCAATTTATCAATTAAATTCAGATGCGAAAGGTTTGTTTTTAGAAAATCATGATATAAATCATAAAGAAGATAATGTAAGTGTATTTTTAAATTGGAAAGAAGTAGCAGAAAAAATTTCTTTGATGATTGATTTGGATAATTATTTAACAGAAGAAGAAAAAGAAAAATTCCCAGTTTATCTTTTTGAAGAAAATAATAGCGAAGATAGTAAAAAACTAAAAGAAATAGTAAATGATTTAGTTGAAGAAGGTATCAAGAAAACAACGACACTTTCTTGGTATACACCATTTTCACAATTTCAAAATGATATAACAATTATAAAAGATAATATTCATGTTTTTGAATATTATCTAAATGAAAAAAATGAAATAGCTAGTGCTGAAATATTAGATGATGGTATTGATTTAGTATTCTATTCTCAATATGTTCCTTATTATATAGACAATTTAGAAATAAACGAAGAAAAAGATGATAGTAATATAGATGATATAAGCAATGAATTGGGTGGAGCAAAGCAAAGATATAAAAATAATATTGATGCAATAAAATTATCTAATTTATTATATCAAGAAAATAGAAATCCGACGCTTGATGAAAGAAAAATTTTATCGAAATATATTGGTTGGGGTGGAATACCTTATCCGTTTGATGAAACAAATTCAAAGTGGCATAAAGAACATTTTGAATTAAAAAATTTACTTAGTGCAGAAGATTATGAAAGAGCCAAGGGAAGTATTTTAAATGCTTATTTTACTCCTAAAGAAATAATTAATGCTATTTATAGTGCACTTGCAAGATTTGGTGTTAGAAATAATAACAAAATTCTAGAAACGTCTTTAGGAACAGGTAATTTTTTTGGCTATATGCCAGATAGTATTCGTAATGGATCAAAATTATATGGAGTTGAATTAGATAATGTTACTGGAAAAATAGCAAAAAAATTATATCCAGATGCCCAAATATTAATCAAAAGTTTTGAAGATACCAATTTTTTGGATAATTCATTTGACTTAGTTGTTGGAAATGTACCATTTGGTGGATATCAAGTATATGATACTGATTATAATAAATATAATTTTTTAATTCATGATTATTTTATTGCTAAAAGTATTGATAAGGTTAGAAGTGGAGGAATAGTTGCTATTGTCACTAGCAAAGGAACAATGGATAAATTAAATCCTAGCGCTAGAGAATATATTGCTAGTCGTGCTAAATTACTTGGTGCAATAAGATTACCTAATTCAGCTTTTAAAAAATATGCGAATACATCTGTTGTAGCTGATATTTTATTTTTTCAAAAGAGAGAAGAAATAATATATCCATCAAATGATGAATGTGATTGGCTTTCAACAGCTAAAGTTTTTGATGATTTTAATATTAATCAATATTTCTTATTACATAAGGATATGATTTTAGGTACATTGGACAAAGAAATAGGGTTATATGGAGCTAATTCATTAACGGTGAAAGAAAATGATGTTTCTTTAGAAGAATCATTGAAAAAAGCAATTGAAAATCTTCCTTCTGATATATATAATCCATTACCTATAATAAATGATGAATTAAAAATTGATGTAGATTATAGTGTTAAGGAATTTTGTTATACAGAAATTGATGGCAAAATTTATATGAGAATAAGAGAAAAGATGGAAGAAGTAAGTATTCCTAAAAGTCCGAGTGATGCTAAAGAGCGAATAATCAATATGATTGCTTTAAGAAATGAAATAAGGCATCTTTTAAATTTACAAATAAATGGTTGCAATGATGAGGAACTAAACGATGAACAAAAAAAGCTTAATGAAATGTATGATAATTTTATAAAGAAATTTGGATTCATTAATAACAAAGTAAATTATAAGTTATTTAAAGATGATGGTGATAGTGCTTTGCTTTTCGCAAGTGAGGTTTTGTCTAGCGATAAAACTATTGCATACAAATCAGATATTTTTTCTAAAAGGACAATAAGACCATATTCAGTTATCACAAAAACAGATGATGTTTTTACGGCATTACAAATATCAAAAAATGAACGTGGATGTGTTGATATATTTTATATTGCTACACTTACAGAAAAAAACTGTGATGAAGTTATACATGAACTTGATAGTGCTATATATAGAGATCCAGATAAAATAAATTTAAATGATAAATATTCAGGTTTTGTGACAAGCGATGAATATTTAAGTGGAAATATAAAAAGCAAATTAATTAAAGCAAAAGCATTTAGTAAAATATATCCTAATGAAAACTATGAAAGAAATATCAAAGCCCTAGAAAGTGTACTACCTACTCCTATAAAGGCAAGTGAAATATCAGTAAGACTTGGTGCAAGTTGGATAGATTTATCTTATTATAAAGATTTTTTGGTTGAAATCTTAAATATTCCATATTATTTTAAAGATGATTTAAATATTTTTTATAATAAGCATGATTCAAGTTACCGTGTTGATTTTAATCGTAGTTTTTTAAGAAATTATCATAGTGAAAAAATTAATAGTTTAAGTACTTCGAGAGCAAGTGCATTTCGATTATTTGAAGATGCTTTAAATTTAAAATCCACAACGATTTATGATTTAGTTAAAGTGGATGATAAAGATAAGAGAGTATTAAATCAAGTAGAAACACTTTATGCACGAGAGAAACAAAATCAAATCAAAGAATTATTTAAAGATTGGATATTTAAAGATCCAGCAAGAAGAGATGTTTTAGAAGAAGAATATAATAACATATTTAATCAAATACGATTACCTTTATACGATGGAAGTTATCTACAATTTCCTGAGATGAATCCTGCCATAGAGTTAAAAAAACATCAAAAAGATGCTGTACATAGAATTATTACTAGTGGTAACACTTTATTACACCACGTCGTAGGTGCAGGCAAGACTTACACAATTTGTGCTACAATTATGAAACTAAGACAATATGGATTAGCTAAAAAGCCATTAATAGTAGTACCTAATCATTTGGTAGGTCAATGGGCAAGTGAATTTAGATATTTATATCCGAATGCTAAATTGTTAGTAACAACAAAAAATGATTTAGATAAGGATAATAGGCAAAAATTTGTATCTAGAGTTGCACTTGGCGATTTTGATGCAATTATTATGGCACAAAGTAGTTTCTCAAAAATTCCTATTTCTACAGAAAGACAAATAAACAAAATTAAAAGCGAAATTGTTAAAATTGAAGCTACTATAATGAACAAAGATAAAGATCATAATTTATCACATGGGGCATTAAAAAATCTTGAACGAATTAAAAAAAGTAAAGAGACAACTCTGAAAAAATTGCTTGATGCTGACAATAAAGATAATGTGTTAATATTTGAAAATCTAGGTGTAGATTATTTATTTGTTGATGAAGCTCATTTTTACAAAAATTTATTTTTATATACGAAAATGAATAATGTATCAGGTATTTCTCAAGCTGCTAGTTCAAGAGCAAGTGATTTACAATTAAAATGTGAATATATAAATGAAATACACAATGCAGATAAAGGAGTAGTTTTTGCCACAGGTACACCTATATCTAATTCAATGACTGAAATGTATACAATGCAGACATATTTACAGCCTAGAACATTAAATGAGTTAGGTTTAACATTTTTTGATTTATGGGCAGCCGATTTTGGTGAAACTATTACCTCTCTTGAAATATCTCCAAGTGGAGAAGGATATAAAGCTAAAACAAGATTTGCTAAGTTTACTAATTTACCAGAATTATTAACTTTATACCGAAGTTTTGCGGATGTAAAAACAAGTGAAATGGTTAAACTTAATGTACCAAAAGCTACTAGAAATGTTGTTAACTTAAAACCTAGTGATATAACGGTTAATCTTGCATACGAAATAGCAAATAGGGCTGAAGAAATAAGTAATGGTGGAGTTGATCCACATATAGATAATATGTTAAAAGTGACAAGTGATGGTAAAAAATTAGCACTAGATGTAAGATGTTTTGATCCAAGTCTTAAAGATGAAGTCGGAAGTAAAATAAATGAATGTAGTTTTAGAATCTATGAGATATATAAAAGAACAAATGATTTTAGGGGAACACAAATTGTATTTTGTGATATGTCAACCCCTAAATGCAATTTTTCTGATTATGTTGTTGGACAATCTTTTGATGTTTATAATGATTTAAAATACAAATTAGTTTCATTAGGAATTAAAAAAGAAGAAATAGCTTATATTCATGAGGCAAATAGTGATATGCAGAAACAAGAGCTTTTTTCAAAAGTTAATGATGGAATCGTACGAGTATTAATAGGAAGTACAGAAAAATGTGGAGCAGGAACAAATGTTCAAACAAGACTTGTTGCATTACATCATTTAGATACTCCATATCGACCTAGCGATTTAGAGCAACGGGAAGGCAGAATTATTCGTCAAGGAAATATGAATGAAGAAGTAGAAATATATACGTATGTAACAGAAAGAACTTTTGATAGCTATTCTTATCAGATATTAGAAAACAAACAACGTTTCATATCACAAATTGATAGAGGGGATTTAGTTATTAGAGAAGCAATGGATATTGATGAAACAACACTTACATATGCAGAAATTAAAGCTATTACTGCTGCGAATCCAAAAATAAAAAGAAAAATGGAACTTGATACGGAAGTAGCAAAACTTAAAGTACTAGAAGGTCAATATAAAAAGAATCTATATGCATTGCAAGATAAAGTAAGAAGAGATTTACCAGAAGCAATAAAAAAACAAGAATTATATTTAGAAAGATTGAAAAAAGATATACTTCTTTTAGATAAAAATTTTCATTCAGATAATGAAAAATTTTTAATCAATGTAAAAGGAATAAATTATACAGATAAAAAAGATGGAACAATTGCATTAAATGATGCATTAATTCAGGCAAATGATAATGAAGTTGTAGCTATATATAATGGTTTTAAAATAAGCTTAGATCCAGTAGCTTTATTAACTATGGAGCGTTCAATTACACTTAATGCTAACGGAATATATCACCTTGATATTGGAACAAGTGCGATAGGAAATATGACTAGAATAGAAAATTTTTTTAAGGATTTTAAGCTTAAAGAAGAATATGCCATAAGACGCTTAGAAGAACTTAATAAAGATCTAATTGATGCCCAAAAAGAAATAGATGTTCCATTTGAATATAAGGAAAAATTAGAAATGTTAGAAAAAGAATTAATACAGATAAATCAAGAACTGGATTTAAATAAAAAAGATGAGGTTATTATTGAAGATGAGCAATATGACAAAAGGAGTTTTTTAAATAATTTTGATAGAAAAAAGGAGGATATTATATTGAATGAAAGCCAAGAGCTCAAAATAGACAAAACGTATCAAAATTCATTTCATCAAAAAATAACAGATGAATTTTCGTCTTTTATGATGGAATATAAAAATAAAGAAGCGTTAGATATTGTAAAGGATAGTTATAAGATAAATTTCTATAAAGAATTATATCAATATTTAACAGATGAAAATACAGATTTAGAAGAAATACAATTTAAAGCATTATATAATCAAAAAGGTAAAGTGTTAGAAAGTTTGTACGATTATTATTTGAAAAATGAATTTACAAGTATAAATAGTTATAGTGAGATTAATGATTTAATTGTTTCTTATAATAGTCGTTACAATGATGAATATATGAAACAAAATGAATCCATTGAAAAAAGGAAAAATTGGATAACTATTAACGTTCCTAGAAGTGCTTTAATAGAAAGTTATGAAAAACATTCATTTTTTAAAATGCCATTAACCAACGAAGAATATAGAGGTTATACATATAATATTTTTAATAATCGAATTAAAGATGGAAGAATGATTACGGATTTAAAAAGTGACTCAAGAGAGCTCTGTTACGAAATTATTATGGAAGAAAATGAAGAAGTAATTTTAAACAAAAATAATAATACAAAAAAAATTAATGCCATTCTTTTTAAAGAAATAGTTTCATCATCGAATGATAAAGATTATTATATTGAAAAAAAAGAAAAAGAATTTGTAAGAATAGATTTACCAATTGAAGCAATGATAGGTAAATATGAGAATGCTTCGCTATTTAAATTACCAAATTATTCAATGTTTAAAGATGAAAAATACTATATTCCTAATATATTTATTAAAGAATCTAAAAACGGAAGAATAGAAATTAATTTGCCTAATACTTTTGAAGTTGAATTAAAAGATAAAGAGAAATCTGAAATAAAAAAAATAAGTCCTTATGAATTATTTGAAGAAACGAGCGGAGCAAGTTTGGTCGATTTTAGTTATAAAGAAAGTAAAACTAATAAAAGATGGAATACACTTTCTCTAATAAATGAAGCAAGAATAAAAAAATACGATGAAGCAACATTATTCAAAATGCCAAAAGGAAAATATTCATTTTATAGCTATTATTTGCCTAATGGTTTAATTAATGAAAATGATGAAAAATTTTTAATGGTTAGCTTACCAGATGATTTTAAAATTACATTGCGAAACCAAAATAAAGAAACAATTACTTTGTCAAAAGAGGAATATCAAAATTTAGTAGTAGGAAAATCTAAAGAAGACTATGAGACAGAGCTAAAAAAACCTAGTGAAAAAGTTATGGAAAAGATAAATCAAAGAATTGAGATATTGAAGAAGAATGTGCCAGAAGAAATGTTAAATAGACAAAATTGGGTTGTGGTAAGAACTAAAGAAAATCTTGAAAAACAAAGGTTAGAAAAATATTTAATAGATCCTAATAATGGCAGTTTTGCGAAAAGTGATGATTCGTCGACATGGGCAAGTTTTGATGATGCATGTGAATTTCTAAAAGCAAAAGGAGGAGTAACCCTTGCCTATGCATTAGATGGGAAAGATGGTATATGTGCAATTGATTTAGATCATTCTATTGATGAAAACGGAAATTATTCTGATTTATTAGAAAGAGTGTTAAAAAGTTCAAATAATAGTTATGCAGAAATGTCAATTAGTAAAATAGGAGCTCATATTTTTGGTAAAACAATAGGAATGGATTTGAGAAGTTTTTCAATGGATGGTGATTTAGAATTTTATCAAAAATCACACTTTATTGCTATGACTGGGGATTTAATTGGCGGAAAAAATAAGGAGTTAAATAATTTTGATAATATAGATATTAAAGATATTTTAGAGAAAAAATGTAATAAAAGAGTTGATTATAATGGTTTAAAAAAAGGTGTTGAAGGGCTTAGTTTGATAAGTGATAAAGAAATTATCAATAAAGCAATGAATTGTAAAAACGGAGATGTATTTAAAGCATTATATGAGGGTGAGGATATAAGAAATAATCATAGCAATTCTGATATGAGTTTAATGAATCATTTAGCGTTTTGGTGTAATGGTGATAAAGAACAAATGATTAGAATTTTTACAACAAGTGGTCTCTTCAGAGAAAACAAATCACCAGATTATTATGAATCTACAGCAATTAAAGCGATTAAAGATGTAACTGAGAGATATAACGATGGGAAAAATAAAAATATAGGATTTGTCAAACCAACATCAAATTTTAAGGGAGCATAGTATGAACAGCGATAAAGAAAGAGAAATAGTACTTCCAATGGATTATGAATTAGAAGATTTATATGAAATTGATGATATAGTAAAGGACAAGGATGTGTCGATTGAGGAGGTTAAAATTGTAATTGAAAAAAAGTGAAAGTTTTTTGGGAAATAAAAGTGTCTACGAAAAGCTAACACCGCAAAGGCAAAAAATCGTTGATGCAGTTTTAACTAATTTGGAAAAAGGGACAGGACTTTGGAAAGAAGGATGGATTAATTCAAGTTTACCAGAATCTTTTGCAACTAAAAAACCATATCGAGGTGTAAATAATTTTTATTTAACTTTAGTGAGTATGGTAGAAAATTACCAAGATAATAGATGGTTAACATATAATCAAATAAAAGAAAATGGTTATACATTTAAAAAAGATGAAGGGGGAAATAGCCTTGCAAAAGGTAAAGGAGTTGAAATTGAATTTTTCGAATTTTTCGATCGCAATACAAAAAAAATATTTGATAAAAGTGTTCTAGATGATTTGACTTTAGAAGAAAAAGAACAATATTTAAAAGATAATGTTTATGCACATCGTAAATTTTATCATGTATTTAATGGTGATTTAGTTCTTGGTCTACCTAAAAAAGAAATACAAATATTGGATGAAAAAAACAAGAATGATAGAGCGGAAATGATATTGTTTAGTTGGAGCAAGGAAGAAACACCTATTATATATGGAGGTTCAAGAGCATATTATAATCATTTAAAAGATGAAATTCATTTACCAAAAAGAGATGATTTTCTAAGTTATAATGAATTTTATTCAACTGCTCTACACGAGATAGGTCATTCAACAGGGCATGAAAAAAGATTAAATAGAGATTTGAAAAGTGGATTTGGGAGCAAAAGTTATGCAATAGAGGAATTGAGAGCTGAAATTGCTTCAATGTTTATTGAACAAGATTTAGGAATACCAAAAGAGGAAAAGCATATTGAAAATAATACAGCTTATATTAAGTCATGGTATGATGTTATTAAAGAAGATCCTAATGTTTTATTTATGGCTATTCAGGATGCTGATAAGATTTGTAAATATGTAATGAGTAAAGAAAAAAATAGTGAAATAATAAAACAATCAAAGCAAGTAATTCCTTACGCAATAGTTGAAAAAAGAATTCAAGATGGTGAAAAAGTTTACAAGGCTTTTTTCTTTGATAATGATAAGTTAAGCTTACTTATAGATAAAGAATTTAATAATTTAGAAGACCTAGAAAAAGAAATAGATAAAATAAATTTAGAAAAAGGTAAACAAAACGTTCAATATAAAAAAGTAACATATGAAGAATTAACAGGAACTAAAATGGGAGAACCAGTTAATTTGATTAAACCAAGTATGGTAAATTATGAAATAAGTAAAGGAATAGGAAACATAACAAGTATAGAAAAAAATTTAGATAAGTTAACAAAGATTAATGATAAAGAAATTATTGATAAGTTAGCGAAAGGAAAAGATGGCGATAAGTTTATTTCATTATATGAAGGTAAAGAGGTTTTTGAAACAAAGAAGAAAGACATGAAATCATTAATGATGCGACTAGCTATGTATAGTAATTCTAACAAAGAAACAGCATTAAGGTTGTTTAAATCAAGTGGACAGTATAATCCTAAAATTCCTAATGCATATTATGATAAATTAGCAAATGATGCGATTGATTTTATTGATAAAATAAATAAAAATAGTATAAAAATAAATGTTAAAAAAACAAGACAAAGTACATATTCCAGAATAAATAGTAAAGTATAGAAAGGAAAAATATGAAAGAAAAAAATTTCAAATTTAGAATGAGTTTTGCAAATGCCATTAAAACAATGAGCGACAAAAAAGTGGGTAAGTTAATAAAATATATATGCTATTATGCATTTGAAGAAAAAGAGCCAGACATTTCAGATAAAAATATCAAATGCCTGTTCGATTTAATTAAAGTGACAATTGATAATGATAAAATAGCAAGAGAAAATGGAAAAATTGGTGGAATTAAAAGTGTAGAGAAGAGAAAAAATTCAGAGGGTAAAATTTTAATTGCATTAGGGATAAAAAAGAACGATAAAAAATCTATGAAAGAAAAAAATAAGGAAATAAAGGAGTAGTGTTTGGTGTTGCAAATTAATAAAAAAATAAGGCAGGATAAGAAAAATACAACACTCTTTGATTGTTCTATTTTTGAAGTTGCAAACAAGTGGGAAACCCACTTTTACTATTTTAGATTATATGAGAGGGCAAAGAAATACTGATAAAAATATTAGAAAATATATAACAATAAATGATATGAGTTTATGGGAGTATATTGATAAAATTATGGAACTAGATGAATATAAAAATTCATTTAATAAAGTAATTAACAAAGCATTATATTATGGTTTACCTATTTTTTACAATTCATTGTTTAAAAGTTATGATAATACATCTTTAGAAGAAAATGAAAAAAACATTAATGAAATAAATGAAGAGTTGTTAAATAGCATTATAAAACTTTTAAAGGAAATTATTTTGAATGCAACAATTAATAAATCTATTTTATGTTCACTTTTTGAAATAAAAGGACTTGAATTGGAGGGATATCAAATAGATAGTAAAAAATATCGTAATGGTGTTTTTAGAGATACACCTGATTATTTATTGAATTATGAGGCAAAAGTATTACGTGATATTAGGAAGTAGGTGATTTAAATTTCTAATTCAAATATCATATTTAATATAAGATATACATCATACAAATTAAAAAGAAACGCTACTTTAGAAGAAATAACAAATCATAATAAGGATCGAGGATTTTATGATTTAACAGGGGGAAAAAACATTTTAAGCTATATAACAAGGCGAGATAAAGTAGTTAGCACATTTACGTCTTTAGATTATTTTGAAAAGTCAACTAAAGTTTTTAATTTAAATGGAATGATTGAAAAAAATGAATTAGAATTAATGAAAAAAAGATTAGCAAAAAATAAAGGAAATATTTGGCATGGTTTTATATCACTAAGTGAAGAAGATAGTTATAGAATTAATAGTATTAATAAATCAATTAAATTTATTAAAAAAATTTTTCCAACTTTTTTAAATGATGCTAATTTCAATATAAAAAATATAGATTTAATGTGTTCTCTTCATACAGACAGACCTCATCATTTACATATTCATTTTCAGTTTTGGGAAAAAGAGCCATTATATAAATATAAAGATGGTTCACTTAAGTATAGGAGTAAAGGAAAAATAAGCAGATATGCTATTGATAAAATGTTTGTGAAAGCTGGGCTATATTTAAATAATGATGATTCATTATATAAAACAAGAAGTGAAGCACTTGCTGAATTGAAAAAAATGACTGCAATTAATGTTGCAATTACCTCAAGTGATGAAATAAAAAAAGAAATACTTTCTCTTGCAAAAGAATTACCTAAAACTGGTAGAATTTCTTATGGAAGTAACGATATGAAACCTTTTCAAAAAAGAGTTGATCATATAGTAAAGTTAATGATTATGTATGATAAAAAGTTGCGTTGCTCAGATAAAGCTTTTTATCTTGCTTTAGCTAATAGAAAAAAGCAAATAGAAAAAATAGTTTCTTACAATCACCTATATTCAACTGAAAATGTAAATATTGATAAGATGGAAAAAGATAATGAAAAGTATGGCTACAAAATAGATAATAAAGTATTAAATATGATTGATTTGATAGAAAAGGATTATGTAAAAAGGCAAGGCAATTTAGTACTTAATTTAGCAAAATTTATTAAGCCTGAATTATATGAGTTTAAGTCATATCAAAAACATAAAGTCAATGATATCAAATTAAAAAGAAAAATTATAATTAGCGAGAAAAAAGTTAATAAACTTTTTAATAAATTTTTGTTAAGTTTTTCTTTTCAAAATGGTTTGCTTGAAAGAGACCTATCCAAAAGATTAGAAGAAATAGAAGAGGAAATAAAAAAAGAAAAAGCTTTAGAAGAAAAAAAGAAAGGAGGAAAGATAGAAAATTTTGAATAAAGAGAAAGTGATTAAAAATAAAAAACATAAATCATATAGATTAGAATTTATTCTTTGGTTACTCATTTTCAGTTTTATTGCAATATTAGTTTTATTGCTGTTTCAGTTATTTAATAATAGTTTTATATTAGATGTTTTAAAAAATAAAAATTATTATTTACTGGTTGGAGTGGTTTTTGGTGTTATAACAATATTTTATTTGTTAATGTATAGAATTGACGCTCAAAACATTGCCTTAAAAGAAAATGATTTAGAAGATACTGAGTGGCTTACTTCAAAAAAAATTCGTAAATTGAAAGAATTTAAATTACTAAGTTTTAAGGATTTGAAAAATAAAGAAGATGGTATTGTGATTAGCGCAGAAAAAAAGAAGAGAGATATTGAAGTTATTGAAACATCTCAACTTCACGCAATGATTGTAGGTACGACTGGTAGTGGAAAAACAACAGGTTTTGTTGACCAAAATATTGTTATCTTAGGGAAAAGTGAAACGAAACCAAGTCTTATTATTACAGATCCTAAAAAAGAGCTTTATGAAAAACACGAAAGTCTTCTTAAAGAAGAGGGATATCAAATTTATGTATTAGATTTGCGTGAGCCATATTCTTCAATTCGTTGGAATCCAATGAATGTATTGATACGAAGAATAAGAATGGTAAAGGAAATAGAAAATAATTTAGAAAATAAGGATGGTAAATATTATGCAAATGATGAAATATTTTTATCCTATAAAGAAGCAAGAACTAGAGTTCAGGAATTGAAAGATGAAATATATGAAAATGCAAAAGATTTAGTTTATACATTATGCCCTATAGCTAATAAAGAACAGCCAACATGGGAAGAGGGCGCTAGAAATTTGATTTTAGGATTAGTAATAGCATTTTGCGAGGATTGCATAAAAGGTATAATGGATGAAAAACAATTACTTTTATTCAACATTTATCATAACATTACTAAATATTGTAGCGAGGACACAACAGCTTTAAAAGAATATTTAGTAGATAGCCGTGATGAATTTTCTAAAGTAAAAGGTCTTGTTAATACAGTATTAATAACATCAGATAAAACACTAACAAGTTATTTATCGGAAGTAAATAGTTATATGCAACTATTAACAGATGATGGCATTTTATCTTTAACATCTGACAATGAATTAGATATAATTTCTCTTGATGAGAAACCTAGTGCTGTGTTTGTTGTTGTGCCAGATGAACGATTTACGAGACATCCATTTGTAACATTATTTATTACACAAATGTATAAAGAACTTGTTGAAAAAGCAAATTTAAATTTAAGAAAGAACGAAACAAGTACAGCAATTTTAAAACGTAATACTTATTTTATTTTAGATGAATTTGGGAACCTTCCAAAGTTTGAAAATATCGAAGGAATGGTCACTGTTGCAAGATCAAGAGGAATAAGATATCTTTTTGTATTACAATCATTTAGTCAATTGAATGCCAGATATGGTAAAGATATTACCGATATTATTAAAACAAACTGTAACGAGTTCGTTCCTTAGGGATAGTAAAGAAAAATTAAAAAGGGGATAACCAAAAGAGTGAACAGAATAACAAAAAACGCAACGGAGAGAGTAGCAATCTACAATCCGATTTATGATTTCAGGGAAGAAAGACGGCAATATTTCTGTCGAAAAACAATTTGTGATAAC
>CANQVC010000015.1 GCA_947627195.1 uncultured Bacilli bacterium | reverse complement strand
AATATAAAATTGTTAATACTAGTACTGTATGAAATAATGTTGATAAAGCTAAAGATAACCCATTAGCAACTGCTTTTACTTTAATTTTTTTATTTAAAAAAGAATAAATTGGAAAAACAATAAAGCCAAAAAGCATTCTTGGTAATACAGAAAGTAATGGATTAGTAAATGGTGCTTGAGTTGTAAGGGAAAAGAAAGATAAAATCATTGAAGTAAGACCAAATGCTCCTCCTAATATTAATCCATATTTCTTTCCTAAAACAATTGCCCCAATTAATACTGGAATATGAACAATAGTTACAGGAATTGGCCCTATTGGAAAATAACCCCATCCTGTTAATGTTAATAAAAGAATTAATGCAATAATAATCGAGCAAAATGTAATATTTCTTATTTTTTCATTTCTCATTTTAATACCTTTCAAAATTTAATTAATCAAAAAATTCAAATTCATATCCGAGTATATAAACAGTATCGCCATGCTTAACGCCTAATTCACGTAATTTATCATCAACGCCTAAATGTCTTATTCTTCTTGCAAACATTTTAACACTTTCTTCACGATTAAAATCAGTTGCATCAAACATTTTCTTAATTACTGGACCTACAACATTATATATTCCTTCTGCAGTTTTTTCAATATGAAAAGGTTCTTCTTGTGGAATAAATTTATATTCAACAACTTCATCGACCTTAGAATTTGTAAATTCATTAATAGAAATAGTATCTAATGTATTAGCAATTTCATACAACAATTCATCTAAATTATCTTTTGTAAAAGCACTAATAGGAATAATTTTTAAATTGGGATATGCTTCTTTAAATAATTGTAAATTAATATGAGATGAAGGAATATCCATTTTATTAGCAGCAATAATTTGTGGGCGAAGTAATAATTCTTCATTATATTCTTTTAATTCTTTGATTATTTTTTGATAATCTTCAATTGGATTTCTTCCTTCAAATGCGGACATATCTATAACATGAACAATTACTCTTGTCCTTTCAATATGACGTAAAAATTGAATGCCTAATCCTGCTCCTTGGGATGCTCCTTCAATTAAACCAGGTAAATCAGCCATAACAAAACTTCTTCCATCTTTAACTTTAACAACACCTAAATTAGGAACTAATGTTGTAAAATGATAATCAGCTATTTTAGGTTTAGCAGCTGAACAAACAGAAATTAATGTTGATTTACCAACACTTGGAAAACCAACAATGCCAACATCAGCTAAAACTTTTAATTCAATATGAATATTTTTTGTTTCTCCTGGCTCGCCTTTTTCGGCAAATTGTGGAGCAGGAATACGAGCAGTTGCAAATGCTGTATTACCTCTACCACCTTTTCCACCTTTAGCAATAATTGCTTCTTGATTATGTTTTGTTATATCAGCAATTACAATATTTAAATCAGCATCATATATTACACTACCAATTGGAACATGAATATAAATATCTTTGGCATCTTTACCAAACATATTTTTAGTCATACCATTTTCACCATTATCAGCAGTTATTTTTTTTCGATATTTTAAATCTAGTAATGTAGTTAAGCCTTGATCACCAACAAATATTATACTACCGCCTTTTCCGCCATTACCACCATAAGGACCACCTTTAGCAACATATTTTTCATGACGAAACGAAACTGCACCATTGCCACCATTTCCAGCAACGACAGTAAATTTGACATCATCAACAAACATTATATGCCTCCTTTATTTTAAAAAATGCACTTATAAAAGTGCATATTTTTATTTCTCACTATATACAGAAACTTGTTTTTTATTTTTGCCTTTTCTTTCATATTTTACATATCCATCAATTAATGCAAATAATGTGTCATCTCCACCTTTACCTACATTATTACCTGGATAAATTACAGTTCCTCTTTGGCGATAAATGATTGAACCAGCAGTTGCAAATTCAAGATCACTCTTCTTAGCTCCTAAACGTTTAGCATGAGAATCACGACCATTTTTTGTTGAACCTGCAGCTTTTTTCGAAGCAAAAAATTGAATATTCATAAATAACATGAGAGTTTACCTCCTTACTTCTTTTATTTTTAAATATTGAGGATATTGTTGTTCAATCCCTCGTAATGTTTCTAATAAATTTTCAAATACAATTTGTGAAGAATTAGTTTTATTGACATTTAATATCATTTTAGGTATTTTATCATCAGCATTAAATGAAATATTTTCTTTCATTTTTTCTAAAAGATTAACTGTCATATACATTGCTGTTGATACAGAACTACAAACAATATCTTTACCTAATTCATCATATCCAGAATGACCTTTTACTTCTATTAAAAGGTTATTATCCATAATGTTAACAGAAGCAATAATCATAATTAACCTTCAATTGAAGTAATTTGCACTTTAGTAAATGGTTGTCTATGACCTTGTTTTTTATGGTAATTTTTCTTAGATTTATATTTATAAACTATGATTTTTGGAGCTCTACCTTGTTTAACAATGGTTGCATTAACTTTAGCACCTTCAACATATGGAGTTCCAATCTTACCATCAGACATTAAAACTTTATCAAAAACAACATTTGCTCCTTCTTCTCCTTCAATTTTTTCAATGAAAAGAAAATCATTTTCAGAAACACGATATTGTTTACCACCAGTTTCAATAATTGCGAACATTTGCATACCTCCTTTACATAATTTTAAGACACGCCATTAGGGTGGAAATATCACTTAAAACCCATTCTGTGCGGTTGCATTCCACAACAATATATATTATACACTTTTTACATGCAAAAGTCAATTTAAATTTTTGCTAATTTTTAAATATTATTAGTAAATATAATTAATCTTTTTTCTTAAATCCAAACAATAAACTAATTGATAATAATGATAAAGCAGCAATAATATAAATTATTGAATCTTTTGCATTTTTACAACCTGATTTTTTGGCAGTCAATTCATTATAATAAGTTTCAATTTCAATTGTTAATTGATTATATTTGTCATCCAAATCTATTGTTGAGACCACTTGCTTTAATTCATTCATTTTTTCATCAACAAATTTTGTATAATCTTCTTCTTGTTTCGTTGATAAATCTTTTAAGATAATATCTTGAGAAAAGATTAATAAATCATTTGTTTTATTATCAATAATTGTTTTTGTTGGAACTTTACCAATAGCTACAAAGGTATTAGTTTGTTTATCTTTTATATCATTTATTTCAATAGCACTATCAATAGAATTAATACCATTTTTAATAATGTTATTTAATTCTTGTAATTGAGGATCATAATATTTACTACTATCATATCTATTTTCAACTTCTTTACAAGCTTTATTTTTTTCAATTATTAAATCTAATTTATCACTAGCTTCTTTTCTAGCATTATCAATATCTAATTTAGATGTTGCATTATTCATTTTTTTATTAAATTCATCTTTGATATTATTTACTTCATCATAATATCTTTCATTTAAATTTGATGTATTTGATTTTTCATTAACAACACTATTAGCATATTTCTTAGCTTTTTCAACTCCACCAGTTCTTTCAAAAGATTTAACTTCATTACCTTGTTCATCAATTAATGTAACTTTAATTGTTGATCCATCGACATCAATAGAACATGTACTTAAATTACGAACACTATAATATTCAAAGAAATCTTTATTTTCTTGATACCACTTCTTTTGTTCTGCTTGGGTATAATTATCAGGATTACTACTCTTATTACCACCAGCTGAACCAATTACATAAGTAATACCTGACTCATTTTTTTGCTTGTTTAACATTGGAAATGTATAAGCAAAAATATGTTCATGTCCACTGAATACCATATCAACTCCACACTCTTCAAATAAATCATTAAATTTAGAATATGAACTTTGAGCTGCTGATGCATAATATCCTAATGAATATGGTCCTGAATGCATACCAACAAAAATATAATCAGACGGATTTTCATCAACGACTGTTTTAAACCATTCTTTTGTTTCAGTATATGCATCAGAACGAATTGTATCTAACATAATAAATAAAATATTATTGTATCTAAAATAATATGTTGAATTAAGTCTTTCTTGTGGTCCATTATTAGGATTATTTAAAAATTGATTATAAATTTCTGCACTAACATATCCTGATGCAGATGAATGATAATATTCATGATTACCTGGAATTGTTGCCCAAGCTATATTTTGAATAGCTTTAGTATTATCAAAGAAATTAATCCATTCATTTTCTATACCACCTCTATCTACTATATCACCTGTAACTAGTAAAAAGGAAGTATCGGGCTTTTTGGCTAACATATTAGTAATTGCGGTATTAGCTCTTGAATAATATTGTCCATATGCTTGTGTATCAGTTACAAATCCAAATGTTGTCTTAGTTTTAGATGAAGATCCTGAAACAAATGAATATACAGGACTTTCATTGTTTTGATATGTGACTTTATAATAATATTTAGTATTTTCTTGTAAATCATTTAATTGGGCTTTACAAATAAATCTTTCTTTGAAATCATCATAACTTGAATCAGATGATGTATCAATTTTATCAAAATGCCATTTTGTTTCAGTAGGATTAATAGTTTTAGCATTAGAAAATGAACTATTTTCACTATAAACTACTTTTGTTCCAGCAACATTAGATTGATAATTTACACCTGCTGTTTCATATGTTTCACCTAAACTAACATTTAGATAACGATAAAACGTTGTAACTTCTTTGGCATTAACATTAATTGTTATACATAAAAATAAAATTAAAATAACACTAAAACAAAATAATAATTTCTTCATATATCCTCCTAATCTAAATTTAAATCATCTATTTTAGCAATCCAACTTCTTCTTTTACGATGTTGTCTTGCATTAAAACTTTTCCATAAACCTTGAACATCTACATTATATTCTAGTTCAGGTCCAGTTTCCGCAATTCTTATATTATTTTTAATACAAGTTTTCATTGCCTCATTTAAAATAATAACATTCACACCACTTCTTTGATATTCAGGCAATACAGCAATGAAATACATTTCTAGAATATCATTTTTCTTACTTTTTAAGGCTTTTAAGAAACGAATCCAACCAAATGGAAACATGTGACCATTTGTTTTATGACATGCTTTGGCAAGAGATGGAACAAGTAAGCCAAATCCAATTACTTTTTCATCTTTATCACAAACTACATAAACATAATCACGATTAACAATTGGAATATAATCATGTAAATATTGATCAATTAAATGATCTGTTAATGGGACTGTAGCATATAATTTTTCAAATGCATCATTAATTACCTCAAATGCTTGTCTTGCATATGGAAAAATATCTTTATTCTTTTTAAAATGAATTAAATGGTATCCTCTTTTTTCCATAATTCTATCAGATAATTCTGATATTCTAGGATCTATTTTTTCAGGTAATGTAATTTGATATTCAAACCAATCAACATCTTTTTGAAAGTTCAATGCTTTCATATGTTCAATATAATATGGAGCATTATATATAGTAATAGATAAATTATATTCATCAAATCCATCGATTAACATTCCTTCACGATCTGTATCAACAAAGCCAAGTGGTCCAATTATTTCATCAAGACCATTTTCTTTGGCATAAGTTGCAACTGCGTTAAATAATGCTTTCGTAACATTAATATCATCAATTGCATCAAATCGAGTAAAACGAATTTGTTTTTTATTTTGTTTCTTTATATGAGCATGACTTATAATAGCTCCAATTCTACCAACAATTTTATTATTTTGGAATGCTAAAAACTGTTTGCTTTCACAAAAATCAAAAACAGGATTTTTATTAGGTATAAAAGTTTTTAATTCATCACCATACATTGGTGGACAATAATAAGGATTATCTTTATATAATATATTTGGAAATTCAACAAATTTTTTTAAATCTTTTTTTGTTTTTACTTCTTTTATAACAACCATTTAATTCACCAACTTATATATTATAAATTTTTATACATAACAATTATATCATGAAATATATAAAAAAGCAAACACAAAAAAGTATCTTTAAGTTTAAACAAAACTTTTCGTGTTTACTATATAATTTATTGGTATTAATTAATAATTTTCTTTTAAAACTTCAAAATATGCTTTTGGATGAGCACATACTGGACATACTTCAGGAGCTTCTTTACCAAAATGAATATGTCCACAATTACGACAAACCCAAGCAGTTTCCCCATTTTTATTAAATACTTTACCTTCTTCAATATTTTTTAATAAAGCACGATATCTTTCTTCATGATGTTTTTCAATTGCTGCAACACCTTCAAACATTGCGGCTAATTTTAAAAATCCTTCTTCTTTTGCTGTTTGGGCAAATTCTTTGTACATTTCTGTCCATTCTTCATGTTCACCACAGGCTGCAGCTAATAAGTTTTCTTCAGTTGTTTTTAATAAACCAAGTTGTTTAAACCATAATTTAGCATGTTCTTTTTCGTTATTAGCTGTTTCTTCAAAAATTGCGGCAATTTGTTCAAAACCTGCTTTTTTTGCAACACTAGCGTAATAAGTATATTTATTACGAGCTTGCGATTCACCAGCAAAAGCTGTCATTAAATTTTTTTCTGTCTTTGATCCTTTTAATTCCATTTTTTAAAACCTCCTTTTAATTTATTTAAACACATATTTAGAAATAAGTGTTAACAATGGATTATTTGTATAAAAGAATTTTGCAATTCCAAATCCCTCAGCATTAATTTTCATATCTTCAATTACAAAATCATTAATACTTGGTACAAGACTTGCTAAAAAAGATAAAAATATCATTACAATACTAACTATCATTGCAGCTTTAATAAAGCCTACAACACCACCTAATACCCTATCAACTGGTGCAAGTAATGTGCCATGAATGATTTTGGATAAAATATGCGATAAAACTTTTAATAAAATAAATATTACAATAAATAGTACAATAAATGATATACATACAATGGCAAAATGAGCTAGTCGTAAACCAACATATTCCCCAAGATTCATATCATCTATTTTTTCAACAGCTTCATTTATAATAATTTTATGCAGAAATTTAGGAATACCTACTTCACTTAACGCTTCATTAATAACTGATTCATCAGTATTTTGAATAGATTCAGTAAACAAATCACTTTTTTCTGAAACCCATCCAGTGATTTTCTCACTTAAATTTTCACCTAAACTTGATTTATCAAGGGCGGCACTAACAGGTTTACAAACAAGAAATGCTAATATGATAGCAATAAATAAAGCAAACGTTCCAAGTAATTGTTTAAACAATCCTTTGAACACACCAATCAATACAAGCAATGCTAATACTACAATAATTACGATGTCAATAATTCCCATTTTAAAAATTCCTTTCTATTTTAAGTTATTCTTAAGAAATCGCATGTATAATATAGGTGCACTTTGAGAAAAGTGTAAATTTCCCTCAATCTTTATGAAAAGGCTGATAGAGTTCCCACTATCGGTCTTTTCTTTTTTTTAAAAAAAGATAAAGGAAAATAATTATAAATAATGGTTTTTAATATAATTAATTAAATCATCAAAATTATTATCGATATTACCTAACATGACTTTATCTAAAACTTCATTTAAACAATTTTTAATTTTAAAGCCATCATTAATACCCAAATTAATTAAATCATTACCATTAATTTTTAATTTTTTTAAACAATAGCAACTTCCTAGTTCTTTCATGTATAATTGTAACACATTAGTTAAATCTTTTTTTTGAATTTGACAAGTAAAACGTAAAATTATTTCAGTTTTATCTTGATATTTACCTAAAACTTTCCGCATTTGATAAGATGTTTTAGGTATTTTCATTTTCTTCTCATTATATAATGCACATATTAATTCATTTGATTCATTAGAAATTCTAAGTCTTTTAATAAATGTACTTAAATTTTCAATATTTTTAATTGGAACAAAAAATGTCGCAAATCTACATTCAAATATTGGATCAACTGAATCTATAATTTTGGCGGTTTTCTTTAAAGATTTATCATTAAGAATATAAATTCTTTTCATAAAAACAGATGAATATTTATTTATGATATCACTGCATGAATGAATAATCATCTTTTTTATTTCACTTATAATTCTTTCAATACTAATATAATTTAGTAATTTAGAACAAGAAATAATAGCATTACTAGTTTCTTCTTCTATTGTATATCCTAATTGACATGCAAAACGAAGAGTTCTTAATATTCTTAAAGCATCTTCATTAAATCTATCAGATGGATTACCAATACATTTAATAACATGATTTTTTAAATCATCTAAACCATTAAAATAATCAACAATTTTAAAATTATTGTTATCATCTTTTGTTATTGCAAAAGCATTGATTGTTAAATCACGCCGAGATAAATCGTCTTTTAATGACTTTGTATATGAAACATTAGTTGGATGACGATAATCAAGATATTTACCATCAATACGATATGTGGTAATTTCATAAGGTATATTATCAATAATTATAGTTACAGTTCCATGATGAGATCCATAATTTAAATTTGGGAAATCGTGAAAAATTTCTTTTATTTCATCAGGAGTTGCATTTGTTGTAAAATCATAATCGTCTGGTTCTTTATTTAAAAGAATATCTCTAACTGCGCCACCAACTAAATAACATTCATAATTATTTTTCTTAAAATTATCAAATATGAATTGAATAGATTTATTATTTTTAATCAATTCCATCATTTAATAACTCCTTATATGATAAAATCATTTTATATTTTTCACATTTATATTTATCATTAGGTAAAATATTATTTTCATTTAACCAAATACAGTCAAGTCCTGCATTATTTGCCCCATATACATCAAAAAAATAATCATTACCTATATAGACAATATCTTCTTTGGGTAGATTTAGTCGCCCAATACCTAATTCAAAAAATGATTTATCTGGTTTTCTTGCAGCATAATCACCTGATGCAATAATTTCATCAAAATATAAAGATAATTTATTTAATTGTTTTGTTATTACATTAGAACTAAACATTGTATTAGATAAAACAATTAATTTATAATTTTTACTTTTAAAATATTTTAAAATTTCTTCTACATCATTAACATATGTAATTTCACCAATTTTATTAGCAAATTCCCATTCTAATTCTTCTATTGTATAAGAGAATTTTAAACGAAAACGTTCAACTAATAATCTAATATAATCTTTACACTTAATTTCAATATATAATCTATTATTAAATAGTTCTTCTTGGATAAGATGGGCAAAATTCAAAAAGGATTCTTTATCAATTTTGGGGTTATATGCTAATTCATAAATATGATTTAAAGAGCGATTAAAGCTAAAATCATTTATATGAATTAATGTATCACCCATATCCATTAAAATACCTTTTTTCATAAAGCTTCACCAATATTATTATATATCAATCGACTATTTTTTTCAATCTTTTTTTGTTTAAATAAATTATATAAAATATTTGCTATATTGAAATTATATTATCATAAAATAAAAACTCAAAATTATAAAAAAAATTAAAATATATCTTGCAATTTAGGAAATTATTTGATATAATATTAATACATTTGCAGGTATAGTATAACGGCTATTATACCGCCTTGCCATGGCGAAGATGCGAGTTCGATTCTCGTTACCTGCTCCATTAAAGAACGACAGTGTTGATACAAGTTTTTTGAATCAGCACTTTTTTTATGAAATAATATATTTTTATAGAATATAGTACTATAATAACATATATATTGTTATATATTTATTAAAGTTCTTATTAACAAATATGATGACATTGTTTGTGTAGAAAATGGCAGATTGTCTATATGAGGTTAAATTATTAGATTTTCTAATCTAATAAATACAGCAAAAGACTTTATTCATGATTATTTAGAAGATGCAAAACTTTTAAAGAAAACAAATAATAAAAAAAGTTGATACATATATTTTAAATGTTGAAATTCTACTTTATTTGAACTATATATCTTTATAAAATCTTATTTATAAATAAATATAAAAAGAAGTTTAACTTTATTATTAGAGTTAAACTTCTTTTGAATTGTTAATCAAATGAATCAGAATGGAAACGATATGGGTGTGGCAACATATCATTAAATACATGAGTTTATCTTATTCATTTATATCTTCATCTTCTACATCTTCAGATACTTGTTCTTGATTTGATTTTAACGAAATAAATACAATTCTTTCACCAATTACTTCTAGTGTATGTACATTGACTCCTTTTACATCTGAAACTCTTGTGGAAATACGACCTTTTATTCCAACAATATCACCTTTTTCACACCATCGTTGGGTAATGGCAGCTGAACCTTGCCATAAAGAAATAGGAATAAAATCAACACCATATTCACCTGTAGTTTGATTTTTAAATGGTTTAGTTACAGCTAAAGTAATATTACATACTTTTGTTCCATCTTCTAAATCATGAATACGTGGTGTATCTGTAATACGACCTACCAAAATAACATTATTTAACATTAATCTCCTCCTTTCATCATTCTTTTGCCGGCTTATGGTAATATTATAAACTATATTGATTTTTAATGCAAATTGCTTTAAGCTTAAAAAAAAGCCGTTTTTCAACGACTTTTTCTATTGAAGTTGTAAAAAATGATAAAAAACGGCATTTAAAATTCATTTTTTTCATTTTTTTATCAAAATATGCGAAAAAAGCATAAAATCAACTTTTTTTATATTTTTTTAAATAATTTTGATAAAATTATTTATTTTTAGCATAAACCTTCTTTAATTTAGCAAATCTAGGTAAATTATCTTCTAATGGCATCTTTGGATCGCCTTGAATCAATGGTAAAGCATATTCAACAAATTGTTTATTAACACCATTACCTTCTTTATTTATCCATTCGTTTGGAATTTTCTTTTCTGCATTAGCAGCTAATGCAACATCTAACAATTTATATTCAATTTTGTAATCTTTACCATTTGCTACACGCTCAAAGACAACCATTTTATCAGTTTCTCCTTGAACAGCATATTTTACAGCCCATTTTCCTGCATTGAATGCTTCTTCTATGTCTCTTCCTGATCCAACATGTGCACCACATCTTTGCATTAAACTAAATTCAATTGGACGAACTTTAACACCAATTTCATCTTTTAATAAATTAGCTAAAACTGAAGCTAATCCACCTAATTGAGCATGTCCAAATGAATCACGAGCAGCATCAGAGAATAATTCAGAAATATATTTACCATCTTTATCATGAATTCCTTCTGATACAGCAATTAAAACTTGATTATTTTTCTTCTTTGCTACTTCTTTTACATCATTAACAAACTTTTTAACATCAAAATCTAATTCAGGTAAATAAATTAAATCTGGACCACATCCATGAACATTTGCAAGTTCACTTGCAGCTGTTAACCATCCTGCATTTCTACCCATTACTTCAACAACACAAATTAAGCCAGTGTCATATACTGTCATGTCTTTATATAATTCCATCATTGTTGTAGCAACATATCTAGCAGCAGATCCATATCCAGGGCAATGATCTGTTGTTGCTAAATCATTATCAATAGTTTTAGGAACACCAATTACATTACATTCATAGCCAACAGATTGTAAATACTTACTTACTTTATTACAAGTATCCATTGAATCATTACCACCATTATAAAAGAAATAACGAATATTATATTTTTTAAATACTTCTAATAATCTTTTATAATCAGTATCATCTACTTCTACTGGTTTTAATTTGTAACGTACTGAACCTAAAGCTGATGATGGAGTATTTTTTAAATATTCAAGTTCTTTTACATCTTCTTTACGAATATCAAAGAATTTTTCTTCTAAAATACCTCTAATTCCATGTTCTGCACCATAAATTTCTGTAATTGCTTCTTGTTGTAAGGCTTCAAGAAATACTCCTGCAGCACTAGCGTTAATAACAGATGTTGGACCACCAGATTGTCCAAAAATGCATGCGCCTTTTAAATTTTTCATTTCATTACCTCCGATTTTAAATCGTGTATATTTTACTACTTTTTTCCTTTTTTTTCAAGACCCAATTAAAAAAGATCCTTAAACTAATATCTAGATAAGGATCTTATTATTTTATAATTAATAAACTAAATTAGTTGTATAATTTTTAGATAATACTTCAGTACCATTCTTAGTTACGGAAACGCTATAAGAAACAGATTTAACGCCATTTAAATCTTTAGCAATTTTTCCTGTATTATCCATAACATTAGTACTATTAGATGTCCATGTAAATTGATAAGAACTTAAATTTTCTTTAGCAAATTTTTCAAGTGAAACCATATCTTTTAAATTATACCAGAAATGAGTATCACGAATAGCTTTAGGACAATCTTTACCACTCATTGTATTATGTTGAACTATACGTAAAGGATTTAATCCATGCTTAATTAATAATTCAGCAATTAATTTTGCAAGTTTACGACATGTTGTAGCATAATCAGTGCCTGGATTAACAGCAGATTCAATACCAATACCACTAGCATTACCACCAATATTAGCATTATAGCCATGTCCACTACAATACCACATTTGGTCAACATAATATTCACCATTTACAACTTCAACCATAGGTCCATCAGATGCAAATATTCTATCTTCATCAGGAACAGAAATATTAGTTTTTTCACCATTGATGTATAAATAATGAGCCGAAATATAAGCATTAGGTTTTTTTGCTGTAGCTTTAATACCAGTTGGTATTAAATTAAATGGAGTATCAGCTTCACCATTTGCATGATATGCAACTTCATCATCAGGGATTGTTCTAAAGATACCATCATTACCAACTGTATAATGCCAACCAGTAGATTGACCACTATAACCACTATATACATAACTTGCATTAGCTCTTGCTGTAGCGCCATTTCCATTATTACCTGTATCATGAACAACAACTAATTCTACTTTACGTTTAATACCTGGTCTATTTTTTTGACCTTGTGGTAAAATCATTTCTTCAATTTCAGCATCTTTATTTTCATAGAAATTTAAGAAACCAAATGATTGATTAATGTCATCATAAATTGAATTAAAATTAACTCCATGATATTCATCAACAGCTATAGCTTGTAAGAAGTTTTCTAAAATTTCATCTTCTGTCATTTTAGATAAATCAAGAGGTTCAACAATACATTCAAATAGACATTCTCTAATACTCTTATCTAAAGTAATAACAGCTGTTAATGTAACATAACGTTCAAAAACATAATGAGTTACTTTACCATCTGGGGAAACTATAGATGGATCACTTGATTTCCATGTAATTGTTGTATTGTATAAATCATATTTAGTAGGAAGAGTTATATCATTTGATAAATATAAATCTTTCATTCCTTCAGCAAGTAACCATTGATAAGTATTATCTACTTTTTGTAATGCTGGCATACCTTGAATATTTAAATCAACTGAATAATCATTTTTAGATGTACCATATAATGTTGAAACTGTGAAATTGACTGTAACAATAGTATCATTTGCTGGTTGGAAATATCTACCATTATCATCAAATAATTGTTGATTACTACTATGCCATTCAACATTGAATGCATCATAATAATTAGTTATAACATCATAATTACGAGTAATAATTACTGAGAATTGACTTTTAAATTTTTCAGCAACTTCATCTAATGAACTATAATAAACAACGACATCAACCATACCATCAAAAGTTTGACTGCCAACAGTAGCATTGTAAGATAAAGTTATTTTTTCAGCACCTTTTTTTGTTGAATCAAGTCCTACAACATTTCCTTCATCATCAATAACATCTGGAGAAAAAGATTGCCATTTAACTTTACTACCTTTTTGATCAGGAATAGATGTAGGTAAATCTATTTTTTCACCAAATGTTTCAAACATTAATGTTTTTTCAAATTCTTCTTTTATTGTTTCAAGTTCATCTTCAGGAATTTTTGTATTATTACATCCAGAAAAAGCAACAACAAAAACAAACATAAAAGCACAAAGTAAAAACTTTTTCATAAATCCTCCTTGTACAACGTTTTCACTTATATTCTATGATATTATAACACTTTATGATAATATTTTCAATAGATTTTTATATTTTTATCATTGGATAATTAAGGTATAAATTAAAATTTTTATTTTTTTTCAAGTAAAGCAACCGATTCAATTCCACTAGTATGACAAAACATATCAACAAGACAAAATCTTTTAATGAAATATTTTTCTTTTAATAAATTTAAATCTCTAGCAAGGGTAGAAAAATTACATGAAACATAAACAATACGATTAATTGATGAAGAAATTAATGTATCAATAACATTTTTCTCTAATCCTTTTCTTGGTGGATCAAGGACAATACATTGAACATTTTTTTTAACAAATTCTTCTATATTATCTTCTACTTTTCCAACCTGAAAGGAAACATTATTTATATTATTAATTTTCGCATTTTCTTTAGCATTTTTTATAGCTTCATTAACAACTTCAATTCCATAAACAAATTTAGCATTTTTTGCTAATAATAAACTAATTGTTCCAATTCCACAATAACCATCTATTACTTCTTCATCTTTGGTAAGATTAGAAAATTCTAAAACTTTTTGGTAGAGTTTTTCTGTTTGTATACGATTTATTTGAAAAAATGAACGATGTGATATTGAAAAATCATATGAAAATAATTTATCTATAATTTCATCTTTGCCATATAATATTAATGATTCATCACCTAATATAACATTAGTTTTTTTATCATTTATATTTTGAATAATTGAAACAATATTTTTATATCTATTTAATAATTTAGATATTAATATATCTTTTTTAGGAAATAACGAATTTGTTGTCACAAATATAATCATCATTTCCATTTTATAATTACATCGTACAATTAGATGTCTAATAAATCCTTGATGATTAATTTCATCATATCCTTTGATATTTAATTCATTGCATAAATTACGAATAAAAATAATTAATTCAGTAACTTCTTTAGGTTGTAAGATACAATCCTTAATTGAAATAATTTGGTGACTTCTTTTTTGATAATATCCACATTGGGTTTTACCATTAAAATATGAAAAAGGCATTTGGATTTTATTGCGGTAATAATAAGGATTTTCCATACCTATTACTTCTTCAATATTAAAATTATCTATTTTACCAATATGTTTAATACTATCTTCAACCATTTTTTTCTTCATTTTGAGTTGCGAATTATAATCCATATGTAGTAAATCACATCCACCACATTTTCCAAAATTATCACACATTGGTTTAATTCTATATGGACTTATTTTTATAATCTTAATTAATTGAGCTTTACCATAATTTTTTTTCATTTCATAAATTTTACATTCTACTTCTTCTTGTGGTAAAACATCATTTATAAAAATTGTATACCCATCAACTTTGGCAACACCATCACCATCTTGAGTAAGATCTATAATTTTTGTATTTATAATATCATTAATTTTCACGTTTTTTCCTCATTTCTTAAACATTATATCAAACAAAATTAAAAAAAGCAATTAGTATTGATACAAATTGCTCTTTAATAGAAAAGTATTGATATGAATAATCAATTATTTTCACATTATTATTAATCATGTTTTTTACAACAACTTTTTCATCACGTACATAAATACGTATAAAATATGTTTGAATAAAAAATTGATTATTTAAAAACGAACTATAATTAAATTGTATTTTTAATTCATTTAAAATGTGAATAATTAATATTTCTAACCATTTATCAATAAAATTAATTTGATTTTTATTATTAAAATACCATAATATAAAATCTTTATTTTCTTGAATTTCTTTTATCATTTTACAATTCTTAAATAATTCTTCTATTTCTTTTAAACATATTAAATTATTTTCTAAAACATTTTTATTAATTATTATTATATTATCATAAGTAGTAAAACGAGGTAAAAGACGATTTACAAATGTATACCACTTGATAGGATAATTAATCATATAATTACTTAATTTATAAAATAATCTACTATACATATCAATATATAATATGTCAAATATTGAATAAATATGCAAAATAATTATTTATCATTTTTAAATCTAATTGGATAATGATGAAGAGTAATTTTAATAAATGATACTACTGGAACTGCTATCATCATGCCAAATATTCCTAATATACCTCCGAATAAAACTAATGAAATCATAACTATCAAAGGATGCATTTTCATTTTTTTACCTTGGATATAAGGTGTTAAAACATCTGATTCAAATGTTTGTAATAATAAACTAATAACAATGACAATTATTGCTTTTTTAGGTGAATCTAGTAAGGCATATAAAACTGGTAAAATTGCCCCTATATATGCTCCTAAATAAGGAATTATATTTGTTAAGGCAATTATAAGAGAAAAAAATAAAGCATATTCTAAGCCAATTATGGAAAAAGATATTGTAAATAAGATAACTAAAATTATCATTACAATTAATACACCTCGAAAATAAGAGCTCATTGTTTTATTTAAATCTGCTAAATAATTTTTAAAACGTATTTTATTATGTTTAATCAAAAAATTTCTAAAACTACATATTATTTTTTCATAATCAATTAAAAAATAAATTAAAATAATTGGTACAATTATAAAAAAACTTAAAAAATGAAAGATTTTCGAAAAAAACACATCAGATGCAATATTAAATCTATCAATGTAATGATTAAAATATTCGGTAATATTATCAAATGTTGGTTGATAATCATCAGGTAAAAATGAAAATGATTGGAATATTTTATTAATAAACGTTTCTACTTCTTTTGTTATTTCTGGAAGTTTTGTTTCTAACATTTTAATATCATTTATAAGTTCAGGAATAGTCGACCATAAAGTAAAAACGATAAAGCCAAAAAACATTGTTAATACAATTATAACTGCAAGAATTCTTTTTTTTACATATTTTTGAATAAAACAAACAACTGGTTGTAAAATAAAAGCAAACACAAAAGCTATAAAAAATGGTAAAAAGATATTAAACAGAAATTTAATTACTTTAATAAAATTGGGTAAGACTAAAATTCCTAAATATATTGTAACAAATGCCAATAAAATAAATATTAATTTCTTTATTAAATTATTTATCATAAAAACCTCTTACAATTATTTTATGATTGTTTTATTTTTTTATGTGAAAGATAAAATAAAAAGTCATCCTCAATGAGAATGACTTCTTAAATAACTATTTTAATTCAGCAAAATATTTAATTGTACGAACCATTTGGCTTGTATAAGAATTTTCATTATCATACCATGAAACAACTTTAACTAATGTTTTGCCTTCACCAAGTGGAGTAACTTTAGTTAATGTAGCATCAAATAATGAACCTACTGTAATACCAATAACATCAGATGAAACAATTTCATCTTCGTTATAACCAAATGATGGACTAGCTGCTTCTTTCATTGCATTGTTAATATCTTCTTTAGTAACTTCTTTATTAACAACAGCAACTAATTCAGTAATTGATCCTGTAGGTACAGGAACACGTTGAGCAGATCCGTCTAATTTTCCTGCTAATTCAGGAATAACTAAGCCAATTGCTTTAGCTGCACCTGTGGAATTAGGAACAATATTACAAGCTCCTGCACGTGCTCTTCTTAAGTCACCTTTTCTATGTGGACCATCAAGAATCATTTGATCACCTGTATAAGCATGAATTGTTGTCATAAATCCTTTTTCAATTGGTGCTAATTTATTTAAAGTGTTAGCCATTGGTGCTAAGCAGTTTGTTGTACAAGAAGCTGCAGATATAACTGTATCACTTGCTTTAAGTGTCTTTTCATTTACACCAAATACAATAGTAGGTAAATCATTTCCAGCTGGAGCAGAAATAACTACTTTCTTTGCACCTGCTTGAATATGAGCTTCTGATTTTGCTTTAGAAGCAAACATACCTGTACACTCTAAAACAACATCAACTTTTAATTTACCCCAAGGTAAATCTGCAGGATTTTTTTCAGCATAAATTGTAATTTTTTTACCATTAACAATAATTGCTTTTTCTCCATTTTCTTCATCAATAAAACTTACTTTATCAGCATATTCATATCTCTTTTGAGCTGAATCATACTTTAATAGATGTGCTAACATCTTAGGACTTGTTAAGTCATTAATTGCAACGATTTCATATCCTTCTGCACCGAACATTTGTCTGAAAGCTAAACGTCCAATACGACCGAAACCATTAATAGCTACTTTTACTGCCATTTTAAAAATTCCTCCTTATTGAATTCTTTCATTTTATTTTATCATTATTTTAAACAAAATTCAAGTTAAATGTACTTTTTTGTTTTGATAACGTTATCAAAATAATTATTCTTTACTTATCTCATCAATTAAATATAAAATAGCTTCTCTATAACTTTCAAATTGTTTTCCCATAAAAGTATTAATACAAGCTGGACGAATGACAGAAATTTTACGGAATTCTTCTCTTTCATTGATATTAGATAAATGTACTTCAACTGTTTTTATATTAACACTTTTTATAGCATCATGAATGGCATATGAATAATGCGTAAAAGCTCCAGGATTAATGATAATTCCATCAATATGATTAAGATAAGCTTCTTGAATTTTATCAATTATTGCTCCTTCATGATTTGATTGAAAAAATAAAACATTTAAATTTATTTTTTTATCATTTAATTGTTTTGTAAATTCTTTCAAATAATTAATTAAATCAGAATATGATTTAGTTCCATAAATATTTGGTTCACGAATTCCTAAAAAATTTAAATTAGGTCCATTAATAATTAATATTTTCATATAAACTCCTTTCCAACATAATATTTTACATAATATTATTATACATAATATATTTTATAAAAAAATGACCAGTAAACTAGTCATTTTTATAAACATTATTCATTAATTACGATTATTTGCAAATAAAATAAAGACTAAACGTAATATTTCAATATATAACCATAAAATAGTATATGACATACCAAATGCAGCATACCATTCCATTGTTTTAGGTTGACCACTTTCCACAATTTCACGAATTGATTGCATATCAAATAATAAATATAATGATGCAAGTAAAGTTGATGCAACAGATGTAATTAAAACAATCCAATAACTTTTTAAAATATCACGGAAATTAGGGAATATAGAAAGAATCAACACAAACAAATTACATAATAAGAAACTTAAAGCAAACATTAATAAGAATTTTCTAAATTTACTACCAACTTTCACAATTCCAGTCATATACATAACACTAATAACTAAAACAACAGAAAGTGTTCCAAGTAAAGCAGTTAGTACAACGCCAGGAATAAGTTCTTCAAAAACAAAGGATATCATACCAATGAAAATACCTTCAAAAATACAATATAATGTACCAAATATTTTTGAAGCACTTGGCATTAAAATAGCAACAAAAGCAAATATAAATGTTAATATACCACCAACTGTTGTAAAAGGTATTGCTACTACAGGTGCCATTGTTAATATAAAAATACCAAGAATTGCGGCAATGAATGTTATGGCAACATAATATAAAATTTTAAGTCCAATTCCTTTATATGAAGCAACTTCATAATCAACACCAGCAAAACTATCACCATTATTTAAAACTTTTTTAAACACAGGATTTCCTGATCTAAAAGCCATATTTTATACACCTCTTTCTTTTATTGTATGACTACAATCTTATATATAATAATATTACTATTATTAGCTTAATTATACATTAAATAATTAAAAATTTCAATAAAATTATGATAGATTATTAAGAAAATTTTATTTAATTAGAATAAACCAATTTGGTCATCTTCTGGTAATCCATCAAAAACTCCCATTTCATTCATTTTTTCATATAAAGTACTATTTAGTTTTGTTCTAATTAAAACATCTTTTTTAGAACTAAACATTCGTTCTTCTCTTGCTTCAACAATACTTTTAGCAGTTGCTTCACCTAAAGAATCCATAGCACCAAAAGGAATTAATAAAGTTTTACGATCATCTGATATTTTAAAATTAATTGCTTCACTTTCAAAAATATTCATTTGTTTGAACTTCATTCCTCTAGCTGTCATTTCAATAGCTAATAAAAGTGTAGCATAAACATCTATTTCTTTATTAGATGCTACTTTATTTTTAATTTTATTATCTAATTCTACTAATTTAGTTCTAATTGCTTCATATCCTCTAGCCATAACTTCAACATCAAAGGCATCAGCTCTTCTTGAAAAAAATCCTGCATAATAAAATATTGGACGATGAACTTTAAACCAGCCAATTCTTAATGCCATAATAACATAAGCTGTAGCATGAGCTTTAGGAAACATGTATTGAATTAGTTTACATGAAGCAATGTACCATTCAGGAACATTATAAGCTAACATTTTTTTCTCATTTTCTTTAGAAACACCTTTACCTTTACGAACACTTTCCATAATTGCAAAGGCATCAGATGCAGGCATTTTTTTATTAACTAAATATACCATAATATCATCACGACATCCAATTAATTCATCAAATGGAATTTTAGGGAAATTAGAATTTTTACCCATCATAAAATCTTTCGCGTTTCCTGCCCAAACACCTTTACCATGACTTAATCCTGAAACTTTTAAAAGAGCATCTACTGTTGTTGGACGAATATCATTTAACATATCTTTAGCAAGTGATGTACCAAATTCAGGAATACCTGTAGTACCAATTGTTTGATTAAATGTTTTATCAGGAGTTAAATGTAAGCTTTCTAATCCACTAAACAATTTAAATACTTCTCTATCAGTTAATGGAATGTCATCAACTGTGGAAAAAGGAAATTCATTAGGGAATTCTTCAACGTAATTCATTAAATGGCGAATCATTGTTGGATCATCATGTCCTAATATATCAAGTTTTAATAAATTATGTTCAAATTTGTGATAATCAAAATGAGTTGTACGCCATTTTGCTGTTGTATCATCAGCTGGATATTGAATAGGAATAACATCAGAATATTCAATTTCTTTTGGAATAACAACAATTCCTCCAGGATGTTGACCTGTTGAGCGTTTAACTCCATCTATTTTTTTTACCATTTGGTTAATTTCAGTAGTTCTAGCGATTAAACCTTTTCTTTCTAAATATCCTTTAACATATCCATAAGCTGTTTTTTCCGCAATCGTACCTATTGTACCAGCTCTGAATGCACGGTCAACACCAAAAATAGTGCGACAAAATTCATGAGCTTGAGGTTGAAAGTCACCAGAGAAATTTAAATCAATATCAGGTGTCTTTTCACCTTTAAATCCTAAAAAGGTTTCAAAAGGAATATCAACACCATTTTGTTTTAATTCTTCATGACATATTGGACAAATTTTCTTTGGTAAATCATATCCAGTACCAACTTTTTGTAATTCATCATCAAATAATTTTTGATTATCATCAAGAGGATACATCTTCTTTTCATTATCTGTCAATTTAATTGCTGTAAAATGACATTTAGGACAATAATAATGAGGTGGTAAAGCATTTACTTCAGTAATACCCATCATATAAGCGACTAAACTTGAGCCAACAGAGCCACGACTACCAACTACATATCCAGCATCTTTGGAATATTTAACTAATAGATAAGAAATATAATAGATTGTGGCAAATTTATTATCAATTATACTAGTTAATTCTTTTTCTAATCTATCTAAAATATATGGATGCATATTTTCACCATATAAGGAAATAGCTTGATTATAAACCATTTTTTTAGTTTCATCTTTTACAGATGGAATACCACGATCAGCTAAGAAATCATCTTGTGGAGCAAATAGTTTTTTCGGGAATAAGGCAAATTCTTCAATTTGATCAGCAATTTTATTAGTATTTGTAATTATCATTTCATAAGCTAAATCATAATCAATGAAATTAAATTCATCAAATAATTCTTGTGTATTCATAAAATGAAATGATGGAACTTCTTTTAATTCAGATAATTCATGTCGTCCACCACCAATCATAGGTGCAGCAATATAAATTTCTCGATATTTTTTATCATCTTTTGTTAAATGGTGAACATCACCAGTTACAACAAGTAATTTATTAAGTTCTTTGGCTGCTTTAATGATATTTAAAATTGTTAAACGAATATTTTCTTTTATATATTCGCGACTATCTTCATCTTCAGCAAGTACTTCATATAATGAAGGTGGTTGAATTTCAATATAATCATAAAATTTCATTTCATCTTTTAATTCTTCATAACTCTTTTCATAAGCTGTGGCAAAAACACTACCATTAACACAACCACTACCAATTAATAATCCTTCACGATGTTCCTGTAAATATTTCTTTAATATACGAGGAATACGATAAAAATGAGTAGTATGTGAATCAGATATAATTTTATATAAATTCTTTTTACCAATTTCATTTTTAGCTAATATACAAAAATGTCTAGGATGAACAAGTTTATATACTTCTTCATGAATTAAAGAATTAATTTGATTATAATTGGTAATATTATTATCTAATAAATCATTTAACATTTTAATAAATGATTTTGCAGTTGCTTCAGCATCATAAATAGCTCTATGATGTTGTTCTAATTCAACATCAAAAAATTTTGCCATGGCTGCTAAATTATATCTTTTTAATTTATCACCATATCTTACCATTAATAATTGTAATGTATCAATGGTAGGATATTGTTTTTCATAAATACCAAGTCTTTTTAAATTAGCATAAATATGTGAATTATCAAATGATGCATTATGAGCAACTAATATCGATCCTTCAAAAAATTCTTTAAATTTTGGTAAAATAATTTCAATACTTTCAGCATTTCTAACATCATCATTAGTAATACTAGTTAATTCAGTAATAAAATTAGTTATTTCTCTTTTTGGTTTAACATATTCACTAAATCTATCAATAATCATTCCATGATGAACTTTACATGCTGCTATTTCAATTATTTCATTATAATTGCTTGATAAACCTGTTGTTTCCAAATCATATACAACATATGTTGCATCATTTAAAGAAATATCTTCAACAGTATAAGCTATTTTATATTTATCTTCATCAACAAGGGCACCTTCAACACCAAATATTGGTTTAATATCAGCATTTTTGCAAGCTTCATAAAAATCAGGTAAAACATGAATATTATAGTGATCAGTTACGGCCAAAGCTTTATAGCCATATTCTTTAGCTCTTTCAACATATTCATTGACATCTAATACCGAATCTTGCGTTGACATTTTTGTATGAGCATGTAATTCTACACGTTTATCTTCATAATTATCAACTACTTTTGTTTTTGGTGAATCTCCTTCAACTTGAATATCATTAATTTTTAAAACAACATCCCGACTATATTTGTCATATTCAGCATAACCATATACTCTAACTCTTTTTCCTTTAACAGCTTTTTCTTTAAAGAAATTTAAATCATCTTTAGTATATGAATTAATAAATGTTGTAATGACAATTGTACCTGTATTGTCTGTTCCTGTTGCTTTATATATTTTATATGTTACTTCTGCTCCTGATTTAGTAGAAACTACTTCTTTAATTTCTGTTTCTAATAAATCAATTAAAATAGTAAAATTGCGATTGCCAAATTTTTGACTGTGTTCAACAATTTCAGATTCTGATGAAGGTAAATCTTTTAATGAAGTAATTTGTCCATTAATTCCCCTTGTTGCTTTAGGTCTTTTAAGTGTTCTTTCTTTTTTCTCTTCAACAATATTATTTCGTTCAATATTTTTTTGCCTCTCTAATATTTCTTGGGTTGATTTACGATTTCTTTCATCAATCATTGACTGAACTGACATAATAAATGGACTGACATTTATTCCACATTGTACTTTAAGTCCATATTTGTTCATTTGTTTTTCTACATCGTTTAATAAAGGTTGAATTGTAAATATTTCATCTTCATTAGCAACAAATATTGTAATTTCACTATTATTAAATGATTTAGTATAACATTTTAAAATACTATAACGAGAATGATTCATTTCTAAAAATGATACAACAGCATTATAATATTCTTCTAGAGATTTTTCATCTACTGTGTTGTCATCATATTGAAAAAATAAATCATATTTGGTAAATCCTAATGATTCAGTTATATAAGTCATAAGAGCTGTTCTAAGACGTAAAAAAGAATTAAGAGATAAAACTTTAGGAAAGGCAATTACTAATTTTAAATATAAAGTATTTCTTTTAACAATTAATTCTTCAATTCTACCACTTACATAATCATCAATTACTTCCATTTTCATTTCTTGTAATAGTATTTCATTAAATAACTTTACTTTTTTTTCTAGATTATCCATTAAATAGTTAATTCCCCTTTCATCTAATTTTATTATTAATTTTATTGTATATAATATTGTATAGTAATTTTACCATAACAAAATAGTTTTTTCTATAAAAAATTTAAATAAAATCCTATGATAAATCAAAAGATAAAAATCATAGGAAATTTTTATAAAACTATTCAATAATTGATTCTTCTTTAATTTCATCTTTCTTAGGTGGATTATTAAAATGTTTGATTAAGAAAATAATTATAATAGCTAATACAACCATTAAAATTGACCAAAATTGTGATGGAGAAATAGCTCCTAATAATTTACCACGATGATCACCACGAATAAATTCAATTAAAAAACGAAAGACTCCATAACTTGATAAATAAAGAGGAAAAGTATATTTAAAATCTTTTTTCACAACTAAAAATACACAAATTAAAAACATTATACATAAAAATAATGATTCAAATAATTGTGTTGGCAAAACTTTTTCTCTTAAATCAGGAAATTGAACTCCTAAAAATGAATCAGTTTCTTTTCCATAACAGCATCCAGCAAAGAAACAACCAATTCTACCAAAACAATGAGCAACTAATATACAACAAGGAATAATTGATTGAACTTCAATAAATTTAGGTCCATATTTCTTTCTTCCATATAAAAAATAAATTATGAAAAAAGTAATTGTTCCACCAATTAATCCCCCAATAAAGGTTATACTAAAAGTAAAATGGAAACCATTTTTAGGATTTTCTATAAAATCATAAAAAGATTGGAATAACATACCAGATAAAAACCCAAAAACAATTGATATAATTGCATTAGTTTCAACGAAATTTAAAAAATTTTCATCAATGTTTTTTCTTCTACCAATAAAACGAAGTACTAAAAAACATAAAATTATACCAATAGCAATGGATAATCCATACATATGTATTACTTTAAATATTGTTGGATACATAAATTTCCTCCATTAAATACATATAATATTATATATTAAAATTCTTAAATTTAAAAGAAAAAATATTAATTTTTTTAAAGTTATTTTTTAATTAATTCACTTCTTAATTTCATCCATAATTTTCATAATTGGTTTTGTCCATCTCTATTTTTACCAATACCCCAAAATGAATCTTTAGGACTATCTTCACAAATTAAATAATCTTTTGTTTGTAATAATTTTTGTTTGACATAAGGGTTTTGTTCTAATTTTAATCTTAAAAGCTTTTCCATTATTTCTACTTTTATTTCATCCCAATGAGTGTTTATCTTTATTAGCATAAGCAATCTTTTGTGCTTCATGAGCTGAAAAACTATATAATATATTTAAAGCTATATAATTATTTGTTTAAATGAATTTTAAAGATTGATAAGCATGTTCTACTGTTGGATATTTTATATTATTATAAACAATTATAAATGAAGAAAAATTAGCAAAACAAAAAAATTCTCTAGGATAAAAACCAATAAATGTATCAAATTTTTCCACTAACCATGTATCACGATATTGTTCAACTATAATCATATTAAAAAACTCAATTTATTATAATAAAAAAATCACTACATCCTCTTATAAATGGGCAATATAGCGATTTTTATAATTATTTTATTTGGAGGCTCCTGTCGGATTTGAACCAACGATCAGGGTGTTGCAGACCCACGCCTTACCACTTGGCTAAGGAGCCACATTCATTATGCCCTATTATTATATCACATAATATTATAAATGCAAGAAAAAAGTGTTTACATTTGATTTTTTTAAATAAGGGCTACTCTAATTTATGATATTAAAGTAGCCCATTATATTAAACAAATGACACCTTTAAGACTTTTTTATAATGATTGTTTAATAACATCTAATATAGTCTTAAATTCTGTAACAAATTTATCATGAGCAGATATACGATCTAATGAATCATATTCTTCTTGAACAAATTTAACTTCATCCCATCCTTTAGCATCTGAAACTATTAATAAAGCTGCTTTATAAGGAATTTCAAAGAATGTATTATACATTTGGGCAATTGATGATTTAAATATACGTGAATGAACCATTGAAACACCTAATTTACTAATTGATGAATCATCCATTTGATAGAAATGAGTTATTGTATCAGCATTTGGATTCTTATAATTGATGTAATCTTTCATTAAGAATAATGATTCAAGGAAGTTTTGTAAATCATATTCTTCATTTTCTTGAAGTTCATTACGATACCATTTAACATCATTTGGTTTAGTAATTAAGCCATTGAAGCTTTCAAATATACCTTCAGTTTCAATTAATTTTGCAAAGATACTTTCCATAATATATGAATTTAATATCATTTCAATTTCACTGTTTTCAATTTCATAAGAAACTGGATTAAATGAAACATTTAATGTTAATGACATCATATCATCCATACTAAATTCACTTATATCAGCAAACTTTTTACCATTTAATAATCTTGATGAAGCAAATAAAATATTCCACAATTCTAAATGTTCAACATTACGTTCATGAGTTATATCATCAACACTAATCTTATACCAATCACTTCGATCAAGTTTGTTAGTAACAAAGTTTTTATTGCTATGAACTTCTGCTTCTTCAATATGATTCTTAATTGCATTTTGATCACATAATATACAAACTATGCTTTCACAAACAACAAATGATTTTAAGATTGTTGTTCTCTTGACTTCATCTTGAATAACATTTAATGTTTGATTAATTACTTGACTGAAATAAATATTATCCAAGTTGTTCTTTTGTTCATCTGATAATATTTCATTAAATGCATTTAACATTGCCGCTAATTCGTTTCTTTGAATACAAATATCATCTTGATATATATTAAACCAATTATCACGATGATTTGTACTTATTTCATTATCAGTTAGTCCTTGATTTTCGGGAATATATACACCTTCATTGTTTGTTAAATTATGGATAATAGTTTCTGATAAAACTTTTGATTTTAATATTTCATCTTGATAATCTAAATTAAATATCTTAGTATAATCAATAGATGATGTATCTAATGTGGCAAAATTATTATCATCTAATAAAATATTTAAAGCATTTAATAAATGAGCAATTTCTCCATATTTACTTACATCACTATTAATATTAAATTCTTGATATTGATTATACCATTCACTACGATCATTAGCTTCTTTTAATTTATAACCATCAGGAGCAATTAAACTATCAGAATTCATAATTTCGGTAATAATAGTTTCCGATAATATTCTTGATTTAAGAATAATATTTTGTTTTTCCTTATCAAACAAATTATTAAAATTAAAGCTAGACATATTATCAATTGATGTATCATCATCTTTAATTTCATTTAAACCAATTAATAAATAAGCTAATTCATGTTGTTCAACTAAATTATCATTATCATAAACATTATTCCAATCAATATGATTAATGCTAGATGGATCATCATATCCTTCAGGTAATTTTAATTTAGAACCATCATTAGCATTTTCAATTATTTGTACTTTAAGAGTTTCAGAAAATACTTGTGATAATAAAACAATAGTACTATTTTCTTCATTCATTACTTGACTTAAATTAATTTTAGAAGCATCTATTTCATCAATACGCATATCAGTATTTTCATCAATATTCATTGCAATTCCTAAAGCAGTAATAAAATGAGCTAATTCCATCTTAGTAATTTTATCATTATTATAAATATTTTTCCACAATGTTATATCTTCTCTTACATTATATTGATCAGGAATATTAATACCATTATTATCTAAATCTTGGATATTAGATACAAATGTTGCCGTCATAATATCTGATTTTAAAATAATATCTTGTTCTTTAATTATTGTATTTAGATAAATATTTTTACTATCAATATTATCAACAGTATCAGTTGATGTTGAATCTAATTTCATGGCTACTTTAATTGAAGTTAAGAATTTAGATAATTCACCATTAGTTTTCACAACATATTTATCTTCATAAATGTTTTTCCAATTATCGTAATCATTTCCTTGATATTCTTTAGGAATAACTAATCCTTGATTATTTAAATCTTGAATGTTTTTCGCAAAAGTTGCCATCATTACTTCAGAATAAAGTATTTTATCACTTTCATCAATTATATGGACTAAATGAATATTATCAACAGAAATATTATTAATATTAGAATCTGATTCTTCATTTAATTCTAAAGCATTGCCAACAGAATCTAAGAATTTAGATAATTCACCTTCAATATTAACATTAGCATCGATATTATCAACTGTATCATCTAGATATTGATTTTTCCATAAATCAAAATAACCTAATGTGCTACTAGAATATTTTGTTGGAATAGTTAATGTACCATCATTTCCTAAATCTTGAATGTTTTTCACAATCGTTGCTGTCATTATTTCTGAATATAAAATATTATCTTTCTTTTGAATAATATTATATAAACGAATCGAATTAGCATCAATATCGTTAATTGATTTATCATTTTCTTCACTAATTTCTAATGCAATACCAATTGATGTTAAAAATTTAGATAATTCACCATGAATTGAAACTACTTTATCATCTGTATATTCATTCATCCATAAAGAAATATCATCATTATCTTGATATTTTTCTGGAATAACAATTGAATCATTATCAATTGTTTGAATATGATGAACAATCGTTGAAGTCATAACTTCAGAATATAAAATATTATCTTTTTCAGTTAATATTTTATTTAAAGTAAGATCATTACTACTTAAATTATTAAATTCATCCATTGATGATTGTTCATTTATGTCTAATGCATGTTGAACTGATAATAAAAATTTAGATAATTCTCCTTCTTTAGTTACTTCTTTATCATTATAACTATTTTCCCAATTATTTAAATAATTAGTTGTTTCTTTTTTATACATAGTAGGTAAATATAAAGCATCTCCATCTAAATCTTGAATATGACTAACAATTGTTGCTGTCATAATAACAGATTTTAATACTTCATTTCTTTGTTCAATTACTTGATATAATAAAATATCATCAGCAGTAATTGAATCTAATGGCTTATCAGAATCTTCTTGTAGATTTAAAGTAATTCTAATAGATTCTAATAATTTAGATAATTCACCTTCAATAACTAATTTAGCATCAACATTATTAGATGTTTTATTTTCATATTTATTTTCCCATAATGAAATATCATCATTTAGATATTCTTCAGGAATGGTAATAACATCATCCATTGCTTTAATGTTTTTCACAATAGTTGCCGTTAATATATCAGAATATAAAAGAATATTACGATTATTAATAATTGTATATAAATCTAATTGATCAGTATTAATTGAATTAATATTCATATTAGATCCATCTTCTATTTGTAAAGCTAATTTTAAAGAATCTAATAATCTAGATAATTCTCCATGAGTAATTACATTATCTTTTTCATCATATGTATTTTCCCAAATAGTTGACTTGGAATCACTAACGACAGAATCTTCAATATATTCAGTTGGAACTAATAAAGAATCACCATTTAAATCAATTATATTTTTCATAAATGTTGCTGTTAATATTTTAGAAGATAATATTTCATCTTTATTATTGATGATAACATCTAAATATATTTTATCAATATCAATATTCATTGAATCATTTTCTTCAAAATTAATAATTTTACTAGCACCATTTAATAGACGTTCTAATTCACCATTTTTACCATCATGGTTCTTCCATTTTTCATTTGTATCATCATTTAAATAATCTTCTGGAATAACTAAAGTTCCATTTTGTTTTTTTATTTCACTTACAACAGTTTCAAATAAAATTTCGGACTTTAATATTTCACTACGATTATCAATTACATTACTTAAACTAATTGAATCAGATGAAATATCTTGAACATATATTGGTTCATCAGATGTACTAACTCCTAATGTTAAATCTAAAGCTCTTAATAATCTTTTTAATTCGCCATTTTCTTTTGTTACGGCATCATCACGCCAAGCATCACTTGATGCTTTATATTTTTCCGGAAGATTAATTACATCATCACCTAAATTAATTATTTGATCAACAATTGTTTCAAATAAAATGTATGATGATAATATTTGATCTTGATTATCAATTACTTGTTTTAAATCTAAATTAAAGTTATCGACATCATTTATTTCTAAACATGTTATAGCTCTAAACAAATGATTTAATTCGCCAATTTTTGTTACGGCAACAGCAGTATAATTTTCATAAGTATTATTATTTAAGAATGTTTCATTAAATGAATCTAAATTAATAGATGTTAATGAAGTAGATCCTAAAAAGATTCCGTCACCATAAATATAATATTTATTAGCATTTGTCACTGGAGTTATATCATATGATTGATTTTTTAAAGAGATAGTTGTTGGAGAAGTAACATCATCCCATACATATTTATTAGGGTTAGGATTTTCTTCAACACCTTTTAATACTTCTAATTCTTTACCATCTTGTGCTAAATCTATTAAAGTATTTTTAATACTTTCTCTCATTAATTTAGATTGTAAGAATGTATCTAAATCATTTTCTTCAATATTCATTATTGTATCAATTGAAAATTCACCATTTTCACTCATGTTAGCAACAATCTTTACAGATTTAAATATTGCATCAATTTCAGTTACTGTCCATTCATCTTGATTTAAATGATAAATATTAAATTCTACTTCATCTAAAGCAAAATCCATAATACCACTTAGATTTTTCTTCATAAATACTGAGTTAGAAATTGATTTTGCTAAATCCTCAATTGCATTATCTTCAATATTTTTAAATGATTTTATTGAAGTTGAATCACTAATTATATTATTCTTTGCTAATATACAAATAGAGTTAAATACTGAATATAATTCGGTTTCTGTCCACTTTTCTCCTTTTGATTCATCTAATCCTTGAATTTCAAATCCTAAATTAGCATTAGACATTACCATATCTAATATTGGATTTAAATTCTTGGTAATGAATTTAGATGAAGATAAATTAGTACTTAATGAATGAATTTGCGTATCTTCTAAATTACCAAGAGCTGACATTGGATCATTTGAATCTAGTAAACCAATACTAAAAATATCTTTTATACCCATTAATAATGATCTAAGTTCGTTTTTATCTTGCCATTCTTCATCAGTTAAACCTTGTAATGTATCTTTTTCAAATCCAGCTTGTTCCATAACAAGGCTAATAATTGGATTTAAATTCTTGGTAATAAATTTAGATGAAGATAAATTATCACTTAATGATTGAATTCTTGCATCATCTAAACTACCAATAGATGACATTGGATCATCAGATTCAAGTAAACCTGTTATAACTATATCTTGAATAGCAAAAAATAATGATTGAATTTCTAAAGGATTTTGCCATTCTTCATCAGATAATCCTTGTAATGTACCATCACCAAATATAGAACCAGCAAATAAGAAATCAATAAGTGGATTTAAATGTTTAGTAATAATAATACTTTGAGATAAATATAATCCTAAATCTTCAATATCTTTAGCTTTTAAATCTTTGATTACTTGCAGTGGGTCAACATCAGGTTCCATAATACCTTTTTGTACTAATGTAATAGCCGCTTTTAATAAATTTTTAAGTTCATCGCCCCAAAGATTTTCTTGAGTTATTTCATCAAATACTTTAACATCAAACAAATCATTATATTGATCTGGTAAAAATTCATTAACAGCAAATTTAGATAAAACAGGTACAGCTTTACCTAAAATTTTTGAATCCATTATTTTTTCACTTAAATTATCGACTTTACTAATATCTATATCAGTTAAATCAATTTCTGATTCAATCATTTTAATACCAATTTCTTGGAAAGAGCGATAAATACTAGGTAAATTTACTCCTAGTTCTGTTTGCCAATCTTTTCCTGTTAGATCAGTTAAACCTAAATCTTCAATTGGCATATTCATTTCTTCAAATATTGATTTAATATTTTCCATATTTAATATATATGATACAGCAATTGGCGCAACTGTTTCTAATAATTCAAGTTCACCAATTTGAGACATAATTTGATCTACTAAATCAGCATCTAAATTTAAATAATCAATATTTTCAAAATCTCCACCAGGTATTAAATCAGTAAAGTCGGCAAAAGCATATCCTAATCTTTTAATATCAGCTGAATAATTAATATCATTAAATTGAGCAAAATTATTAGCTAGTTCTTCTTTTATTGAAGCAAATTCTTCGCCTAAAACATCAGAATATAAAACAAATTCTAATCCAACTGGGACAACAACTTTAACAATTTTTAATTCTGATAAAGCATCAGCTATTTTCTTTATATCTTCTTTATCTAATTCAAATAATTTCTCAGTAGAGAAACCATCACTCATTATTTCTTTAACAGCATCTGTTGATAAAGCTTTAGCAACTGTTTGTAATTCTTTTCTAAGTTTCACATTACCATTTTTATTCTTAACAGAAAAGATTGAATCAAACATCATTTCATCAATCGAACCAGCTTTACCAAATTTTACAGCTCCAAATATTTTACCTGTTATGGTATCATGATAACCATTTAATAAATCAATAACATCACTATATTCACCAAATATAGTATCATCTAAATTATTAGAATCCTTATCAAGTTTAACTAAAGTAGCTGTATCACCAACTAAAACTAATGCATGTTCATTTGTTTCTTCGGTAATTGATGTAATTGATTGGGTAACTGAAGATATTCCAGCAATTATAAAAACCAATAATAAAGAATATCCCAAACCTTTTAAAGCACCAATTCCCATTCCGCCAAATCTTGAGCCAATTTTTTTCTTTTTTCTCTTAGATTTTTTCGGACGTACAATAAGCCAAATAATACCACTTATTATTCTATATAAAGTAAATGAAAGAATAATTGTAAGAATTAATAATACTAATCTTATTGCCATTGTTAATACATCAACTACTAAAGCACTAGAATAACTTCCATTTTCAACAATCCAGGCAAAATCAGGTGAATTAGTAGAAATTAAATTAAAAACATATTCCTTTAAAGTTGTGAGTTTAGTCCCATCAATTGAAATATTAAATGACGACATATCAAAATTAAGAATTGCTTTCGCAATTGGATCAAATAAAAACCAACTTACTAGGAAAATAACTAATGTAACAATAAAATAATATGTCGACTTATAAGTTCCGCGAATAAATCCGACAAGGGCACATAATAAGACAATTCCTAAAATGACCAAATCAAAATATTGTAAAATTAGTTCAGGTGCAAATGGTAAAACGTCTAACATCTTTCATACCTCTCTATCTTTATAATTATTGTAATAAAGTTACAATAAGACATATTATTATATCACACTTTTTTAAAAATTGTGCAAAATATTATAAAATAAATGATTATCTTAAATAAATGTTTATCTTAAATAAATGTATATATTTATTGAATATTCAATAAAATACTATTTTTTTTAATTTCCCGAGTTTGACAGTTATTGTGCTACAAAAATTAATTTATGCAGAAATCATTAAAAAAACACCTAAATATGGCTATT
>CANQVC010000014.1 GCA_947627195.1 uncultured Bacilli bacterium | reverse complement strand
ATTTAGGTGTTTTTTTAATGATTTCTGCATAAATTAATTTTTGTAGCACAATAACTGTCAAACTCGGGTTATATCATAATTTTTAAAAAATTGTCAAAAAAAATACAATATATTATAAAAATTTAAAGTTAAAAGGTAGGATTATCTCCTACCTAATTAGATCATTTTAATGAACATTCTTTTTCTTTTGGAATTTTCCATCTTTCTTTTGTACAACTAGATTTAAATCTTGATTGTTACACATTGTTTTTGCAATTTCAACAGCTTCAGATTTAGTCTTTGTTTTACGTATTACTCTTTTAGCGCCATCTTTCTTAATCAACCACATCTTTTGTTCTCTGTCATAAGAAATACGATATTGTTTTGGTCTAGTTGCTTCTTTAGTTTTTTCTTCTTGTGAAACTTCTTCATCCAATTCTTCAGTTGACTCAAATGTTATTTCTTCTTCATCATCTTGTTCTTCATCTTCATTAACTTCAGAAGGTTCTTCTTTATTTTCAACTGGCTCTTCTTGAGGTTGTTCTATTGTTTCAACATTTTTATCATTTTCTACTTTTTCTTCCATATTTGCTGTTTTATCTTTCTTAGGACGAAGACAAATAACAACTATAAGTACAACAATAACGATAACAGCAATTAAAATCCAATACCAATTATCCTTTAACAAGTCTAACATTTTTTGTCCTCCTTTCTTCTAGATTTTTGATGCTTTACTTTCTTTAATGTTTTTTGCAAGTTCTTTTTCTGCTTGAACAAAGTCAACAGTTTTACGTTTATTTTCATTTAAGATGCGTTTTTTATTTTCTTCTATTATTTTAAAAGCATCTTCTAAATTATTACTTATACTTGCATCCTGGGCAACAACTGTTGCTATATTATCATTAAAATCAAGAATACCATTGATAACAACTATAAATGTAGTTTCAAATAATTTTTCTTGAACTTCAGTTTCTATATAACTAGATGTTATTTTCATAATAATTGGAACATGATTAGGATATATTCCTATTTGTCCATAATCTCCATCAACAGTTAAATATGGACAATTAAAATTGGCAATTTCTCCTTTTGGTGTATTAACTACCAATTTTATCATAATTATTCACCTAGTTCCTCTAACATTTTCTTTCCTTTGGCAACTGCTTCATCAATTGTACCAACAAATCGGAAAGCATCTTCAGGAAGGTCATCATGCATACCATCTAATATTTCTTTGAATCCGCGTATTGTTTCTTTTACGGGAACATATGTTCCTGGATTACCTGTAAATTGTTCAGCAACATGAAAACTTTGTGATAAAAATAATTTGATACGACGAGCACGATGAACTATTAATTTATCATCTTCACTTAATTCGTCCATACCTAATATTGCTATTATATCTAATAATTCATTATATCTTTGTAATAATGCTTGAACTCTTCTAGCTACTTCATAATGTTCTTTACCAACAATTTCTGGAGATAAAGCACGAGATGTTGAAGCTAGGGGATCAACAGCTGGATATATTCCTTCTTCCGCAATCTTTCTTGAAAGATTAGTTGTAGCATCTAAATGATTAAATGTTGTAGCGGGAGCTGGATCTGTGTAATCATCTGCTGGAACATAAATAGCTTGAATTGAAGTAATTGAACCATTTTTTGTTGATGTGATTCTTTCTTGTAATGCTCCCATTTCTGTAGCCAAAGTTGGTTGATATCCAACAGCTGATGGCATACGTCCTAATAATGCACTTACTTCACTACCTGCTTGGGTAAAACGGAAAATGTTATCAATAAATAATAATACATCTTGATGTTGGTAATCTCTAAAATATTCAGCCATTGTTAGACCTGTTAATGCTACACGCATACGTGCTCCAGGTGGTTCATTCATTTGTCCAAAAACCATTGCTGTTTTTTGAATAACTCCTGTTTCACTCATTTCATGATATAAATCATTACCTTCTCTTGTTCTTTCACCGACACCAGCAAAGACACTAATTCCACCGTGTTCTTTCGCAATATTATTAATTAATTCTTGAATTAAAACAGTTTTTCCGACACCTGCTCCACCAAATAAACCAATTTTACCACCTTTGATATAAGGAGCTAGAAGATCAACTACTTTAATTCCTGTTTCTAATATTTTAACATCAGTTGATAGATCACGTAATGTTGGAGCATCACGATGAATAGGAAGAGTCATTGTTTTTTTATTTATTTCCCCTTTACCATCAATGGGTTCACCTAAAACATTGAATATTCTTCCCAATGTTTCCTCACCTACATGAATAGTAATTGGTGCATTGGTATCAATAACTTCTGTTCCTCTAACTAATCCTTCTGTAGCATCCATAGCAATTGTTCTAACAATATGATTACCTAAATGCATAGCAACTTCTAAAACAAGTTTATTACCCATATTAGTTGTTTCTAATGCATTATTTATAGATGGAATTTCATTTTCAAACAAGACATCAACAACAGGTCCCATAACTTGGACAATTTTACCTTTGTTCATTTTAATTTCCTCCGTTTGCGGCATTTGCACCACCAATGATATCAGTCAACTCTAATGTAATAGCCGTTTGACGAGCACGATTATAAACTAATTCTAATTTTTGAATGACTTCTTTAGCATTATCAGTTGCATTTTTCATTGCCGTCATTCGTGATGCATGTTCGCTAGCCTTGGAATCTAAAATAATTCCATAGACCATATTTTGTATATATAATGGTAAGATTGTATCTAAAATACAATTTATACCACCTTCATAATCATAAATCTTCTTAATCTCATTATTATGTTGATGAAATTCTTGTTTAATTGGTAAAATACTTTTTAGTGTTGGTTCAATTTTTAAAGTATTAACAAAGTGATTATAAACTAATATTACTTCATCAATTTCATAATTTAAATATTCATTAACAATTTTATCAATTACAGGTAATATGTGATCAAATGTAACATCATCTGGTAATGAAGTTATATCTCCTTGAACATTTAATTTTTTTGATTTACAAAATAAATATCCTTTTATTCCTAATGTTTTCACAACATATTCTTTTCCTTCAATTGCTTTTTGCAATAATTTATACAAATTAGAATTAAATGGTCCAGCTAAACCTCGATCAGAAGTAATAAAAAGAAAACATGTTTTTTTAACTTCTCTTTCAGTTAATAAAGGATGTTCAAATTCTTCTCCTGAATTTGTTAAATTGGAAATAATGGATTCTATTTTATCCATATATGGTCTAAATAAAATTGTTTGTTTTTCTGCCGATTTTAACTTTGATGCTGATACCATATTCATTGCACTAGTGATTTGCGATGTTTTTTTAGTAGCAACAACACGTTGTTTAATTTCACGAATAGAAGATGCCATATTTATCTCTCACTTTTAAACTTTTCTAATGCTTCTTCTATTTCTTTTCCTTTTGGTAAATCTTTTGTTTCCGAAAGAATTTTAATAACTTTTTTGCCAAGTTCATCACGATATAAGAAACGAACTAATTCTTCTTCAAATGTTTTTATTTCTAATACAGGTATATCATCTAAATAACCTTTTGTTAAAGCAAATAAAATAACTACTTGTTCTTCCACAGCCATTGCTTCATGCAAACCTTGTTTTAAAACTTCAATGGTTCTTTTTCCACGTTCAAGTTTCATTTTAGTAACAGGGTCTAAATCAGAACCAAATTGAGTAAATGATTCTAATTCACGATAAGATGCTAAATCCAAACGTAAGTTTCCTGAAACTTTTTTAATTGCTTTAATTTGGGCATTTCCGCCAACACGTGAAACAGATAATCCAGCATTTATTGCTGGTCTAACACCTGAATAAAATAAATCTGATTGTAAAAAGATTTGTCCATCAGTAATTGAAATAACATTTGTTGGGATATAACTTGAGATATCACCAGCTTGAGTTTCAATAATTGGTAAAGCAGTAATACTACCTCCACCTAATTCATCATTTAATTTTGCGGATCTTTCTAACAAACGTGAATGCAAGTAGAAAACATCGCCAGGGAATGCTTCACGTCCAGGTGGTCTTTTAAGTAATAATGAAAGTTCACGATAACTTACAGCATGTTTTGATAAGTCATCATAAATAATTAAGACATCTTTTCCCTGAAACATAAATTCTTCTGCAATCGTAACTCCCGCATAAGGAGCCAAATATAATAATGGTGCCATATTAGATGCTGAAGCACTTACCACAATTGAATAAGACATGGCATCATATTTTTTTAATGTTTCAATGACATTACTTACTGTTGATTCTTTTTGACCAATTGCCACATAAATACAAATAACGTCTTTTCCTTTTTGATTAATGATTGTATCAATAGCAATAGAAGTTTTACCAGTTTGACGATCACCAATAATCAATTCACGTTGTCCCCTTCCAATAGGTACTAAGGCATCTATTACTTTAATACCTGTTTGAAGAGGTGTATTAACAGATTTACGAGCCATTACACCCGTTGCTTTCTTCTCAATTGGTCGATAAACATTAGTTTTAATTTCACCTAATCCATCAAGAGGTTTACCAATGGGATTAATGACACGTCCAAGAAGAGCTTTGCCAACAGGAACTTCTAATATTCTCTTCGTACATTTAACAGTGTCCCCCTCTTTAACATTATTCGCATTACCAAAAATAATAGCACCTACTTGATCTTGCTCTAAATTTAAAGCCATTCCATATATTTCATTTCCAAAATCAAGTAACTCACCATTCATGGCATCATCTAAACCATAAACAAATGCTATTCCATCACCAACACGAATAACAGTTCCAATGGAATTTGTTTCTAAATCTTGGCTATATTTTTTTATTTGCTCTTTTATTAAAGCACTTATTTCATCTATTTTCATAGCCATAAGCTTCCTCTACTTTTCTAAATATTTCTTTAATGCTTCTTGTTCATGAATTAATGAAGCATCGATTACTTTATCATTATATTTAATAATCATACCACCAAGAATGTTACTTTTTAAAACTTCTTTTAATATTATTTGTTTATGAAAATATTTAATTAGTTTAGTTTGTAATTTATCTTTTTCTTCCTTACTTAAAGGATTTGAGGTAATGACTTCTACTTCTAATATACCATTTCTTTTATTCATTTCTTTGTGATATGTATTAATAATATTACCTATCTCACAAATCATACCATTATCAATCAATAAATATAAAAAAGAAAGAGTAGTTTGACTAATTTTATGATTATCAAAATAAACTGTTTTAAAAACATTCTTTTTTTCACTTGGTAATATTTTTGGATGTTTTAAAAATTGGTAAAATGTATCATCAATATGATCATATACAAGTTGTAATTCATCAATATATGATATATTTTTATCGTTTATTTCTTCATTTAAATCTAATAAACAATTAGCATAACTTACAAAATATTTTTGTTTTTGATTATCATAAGATGAACTAGTTTCTCTTGTCATCCATGTGCACCTTCTTAATGAAATCATCAACATCTAATGGATATTTATCTTTTTCAATTTCTTTTTTCACAATAACTTCTGCCATCTCATATGCAACATCAACAATTTCTTTTTTCATTTGTTCTTCACTTTCAGAAATCATTACTTCTATTTCTTTTTGAGCAGCATCTATTTTTTGTTTTGCTTCATTTTGCGCATTTAAAATAATTTGTTCGGCTTCATCATAACTTTTTTGTTTGGCATTTTCAATAATACGATTAGCTTCTTTTTTCATTTCAATACGCTTTAATTCATCTTCTTTTATTAAATCATCATGAGCTTTAATAGCTTCATCTTTAGTTTTTATTGCATCTTTAACAAGTTGTTTCCTTTTATCTAAAATAGCTGTTACTTTATTCCAAACAAAGAAACGAACAACTAAAAATAAAACTAATGTTGCACATAATTGAATTAACATTTCTGACAAAGTAATACCTAATCCATCTTGAATAAGACGAATGCCATAATTAATTAAGTTTTCAACTTTTTCAGAAAATTCATCCCATCCTAATACTAACATATTGTTATTCCTTTATTCTATTTAACAACAAAAATTAAGAAAATGGCAATTAACAAAGCATATATACCAGTTGTTTCAGACATTGCTTGTCCTAAAAGCATTACTGAACGAATTTGTCTCATTGCTTCAGGTTGTCTACCTGTTGCTTCTGCTGCTTTACCTGCAGCAAAACCTTGTCCAATGGCTGGACCTAATCCAGCAATACCTACAGCTATACCAGCTCCAAGACATGCAAATGCTTTAACAAAGCTACTGTTAAATTCCGCTAAAAATGTTAATAATGTGTTCATAATATACCTTCCTTTATTCTATTATTTTATCTTCATCATATTCTAATTCATCTTCAGGTAATTTACCTGCAATAAATACTGTCGTTAATGTACAAAATACTAATGTCTGAATAAAACCACTAAATATATCAAAATAGCAATGGAGGGCTGGAGCTACCAAAATTGAGAAATAGCCACATACACTATATACTAATGCCATAATAACTGTACCACTTAATATATTACCAAATAAACGTAAACCTAAACTAAATGGTGTAACAATTTCCCCAATTAAGTTAATTGGTAAAAATAAGGGGTTAGGATCGACAAAACCTTTCAAATGATTTTTTATTCCTTGGGAACGAATACCAAAAAATTGAATTAAAGTAAATGTCATCAATCCTAAACAAATAGTAACAGATACACTAGCAGTTGGTGGTGTCAAGCCAAATAAACCAGAGATGTTTGCCACAAACAAAAATATGGCAACGGTAACTATATATGGGGCAATAACACGATATCTTTTGCCAATTGTTTCTTTACACATTCCATTGATACCTTCAATCAACCATTCCAAAACTAAAATGATTCCTTTAGGTTCTTTTGTTTCATCATACTTATCTAATTTTTTACTAATGATTAACAATATTATTACTAATACAATGGTAATGAAAATTGTTGATCGAATACTAGGCGATAAATTTAAATAAAAATCTTTAAATGATAAAAAAGTTAATCTAGGATTTATCGTCATCATCTTCTATCACCTCCAATTCTCCTTTTAAAAATAATCCATATTTTCTTAAACTTAATGATAATACTTCAATTTCATCAATAGATAAATAAGAATTTAAATCATTTCTATTCATTAAAACTAATTGTTTAACTTTAGTAATTCCATTTAATTTTAATTTATTTTGCATTGATTTATCAATATCTAAATCATCTATTAAACGAATATTATCTTTAATTCTTTCTATAATTAAATATTTAAACGAAATAATAATTTTAATACTAATCATTCCAAAAGCAGCTAAAAATACCCCATATTTTAAAATTAAAAATCCAACAATTAATAATATCAAAGCATATATACATAATTTTAAAATATTAACAGATATGAAAAAAATACGAATTCTTTTTTCATCTTTTATACCAATTTGATTAACTGCTTTTTCAGTTATTAAAAAACATATTATATTAGCAATTCCTCCTAATAAAAATGAACATGACCATCGATAAGAAAATTTCATTTGAATTAGATTTTCTAATATAAAAATTATAATAAATGCAATAATTAGATATATAAAAAATATTTTTTTAATTTGTTTTACATCATTATCACAATATTGATTCATTTTGCAATCCGAATAATCCCCCGAACAAAATTGATGATAGCACAAATCATAAATAAAATAGAAACAATAACAACTAAATAAGATGTATCAAACAAATAATCAAGGACTAAACCTAATACAACTCCCATGACTAATGTTACAACAACGGAAATTGCTAAATTACCAATTGTTGCATATCTTCTAATATCTTTAGCAAGTTTTCTATCCATATAACACCTAAATAACCTTTCTATCAAAAAAAGACAGGGAAACCCTGTCATTGACAGTCTCCACCATAATCATTTGATAAAATTGTATTTATTTATTATTATAATTATAACATTTCATAACAAAATAGTCAATATGGAATTCTTTTTTTTCTAAGAGATTTTTTATCGAAATTTAAAAAAGAAAACCAATAATATATATTGATTTTCATATTTTATGTTATTTTATATTTATAATATATTAAATATTAATTATTTAAATATTTATCAATTAATAATATTGATTTACCTTTACCATTTAAAAAGTCGCTTACTTTCATTAAATTTTTGCCTTCAGGTTTAATATCAGTAAATGTAATACAACCTTTTTTACATGATACAGTAAAACTATTTTTATTTACATTAACTATTTTACCTACTTCATTATAATTTTTTTCTTCAATAATACTACTATATACTTTATAATGAACACCATCAATTAAGAAATATGCACCTGGATTATTAGCAAGAGCTCTAATCATACAATTAATAGAAAATGCTGAAGTATCAAAATCAATTTTTTCTTCTTCTTTTTGAATAATTGGGGCATATGTAACTTCATTTTCATTTTGTTTTATCGGAGTTATTTCATTATTTACTATTTTTTCAATTGTTTTAGTAATCATTGTTGCCCCTAACGATGCAAGTTTATTAAATAAAGTTGTTGATGTATCATTATTTTCAATAATTATTTTTTCTTGTTCTAATATATCTCCACTATCCATTCCTTTTTCCATATACATAATTGTAATACCTGTTTCTGTATCACCATTCATAATTGCTCTTTGAATAGGTGAGCCCCCACGATATTTAGGTAAAAGTGAGCCATGAACATTAATAGAATGATATTTAGGATAATATAATACTTTAGTACCAACAATTTGTCCATATGCTGCTGTTACAATAATATCAACTTCTTTAGAAAATATTTTATCATTATCATGACGAATATTTTGTGGTTGAAATATTTCAATTCCTAATTCTAATGCTCTTTTCTTAACAGGAGAAAATTCAATTTTATGATTTCTTCCAACAATTTTATCGGGTTGAGTTACCACTAAAACAACATCATATACTTTTACTAAAGCATTTAATATACTAACAGCAAAGTCAGGTGTACCCATAAATATAACTTTTAATTTATTCATATTATCACATCACTTTCGGTATTCTTTCAAATGAAACAAGAATGTTTATGTCTTTAAATACACTTTTAGTATCATCTAATATTTTTATAACTTTAGAAAAATCATTATGTTTTAAAATAAGTTTAACTCCTTTACTTTTAACATCATATACAGGCCCTAAAGCACTTCCATCGACAGTTCTTGAAAATACTTTTTTATAATAATTAGCAAAATGATACATTTCTTTATAATCACCAGTAATCATAATACGATTCATTTCACAAAATGGTGGATATAATAAATTTTTTCTAATTTTAATTTCTTCATTATAATATTCATCATATTTTCCTAAAATTGCTTTTTGAATTGTTGATTGATTAGGATAATATGTTTGAATTATTACTTTTGATTTATTAAGATTTTTCGCAATCGTATTATAAACATATTCTCTAGCTCGATAATCACAACTATTTAAAATATCATCAATTGAAAGTAAACCAATCACTTCAATATTTTTAACATCATTTGCATTATCAATTATGTTTGATGAAAAATGTTTTGTTAATATATTAGTACCAATAATAATATCAACAGTTCCTTCATCAATAGAAGCAATGGCATCTTCATAATCTTGACTACTTTTCATTTGATCAGCATCTACTTGTAATATCTTTTTATCAGGAAAATATTCTGTTAATTCTTCTTTTAATTGTTCTAATCCAGCTTTAAAAAACATCATTGAATGAGATCCACAACTACATGTATCATATTGATATAGTTTATAATCACAATATGGACATTTAGCCACTTTCTTTTCCTTATGTAATGTTAAAGGGATTTGACATGTAGGACATTTTAATACTTTGCCACATTCTTTACATTGTAAAATGGAAGCATATCCTTTATTGTTTAGATATAACATTACTTGATTATGATGATCAAATGCTGCTTGCATTGATGATATTAATGTATGAGATAACATCCTTGATTTATTTATTTCTAATTCTTCTTTTAAAGAAACAACATAAACAGGATTAACAATGAAATGATCACTACGATATAAATTATATTTGCCCTCTTCTACTTTTTGATATGTTTCAATGGAAGGAGTTGATGTAGCAAAAATTAATCGCGCATTATGATAATTTGCCCTGTATTTCACAATCTCATGTAAATGAAAATATGGATAGTTTTCATTGATATAATTAGCATTATCTTCTTCTAAAACAATAATAGTACCAATACTATTTTCTTTAAATGGCAATAAAATACCTGCCATTGTTGTTACAAATACATCACATGTTTGATAACGAATTCCCATAAAGCAATCATAAAATTCTTTTTGACTTTTTTTCGCATTCAAACCAAATATTTGATATCCTTTAGTTACTTTTTTTAATGTATAATACATTTCTTCTTGTAACATAACTGTTGGAGCACAAATCATTGTAATTTTATTTTGTTTAGTATTTTCTTCAATTATATGTAAGTAAAAATTTAAATTAAATTTTTCATCATTACTAAACAATAAATAAGGAATTGTTTTTGATTGATCATATTTTAATATTGTTTGGGATTGATCAAAAGAAAATTGATAATTACTAATTATTTGTTTTTGTTCTAAAACATCTTTTTTTATTATCGTTTCTTCTTTTACTAGTAATTCTTTATCTTTAACCATTGAATGTAATAAAGCAATTGTACAATCATTTTGAGTAATTATATCTTCTTCTAAAACATACTCATTATTTTTATCATTACATTCTTTAATATAATCAATAATTTTTTTTCTTTTATTACTTCTTGCAATTGGATAAGCAAATGATGGCAAATAATAAACTTTTTGTTTTTTATTTTTACCATATGTATAATAATCATAATCTAAACTAATATTATCTTTTTCTATTTCTTTACGAATTAAATTATATTCTTTTTTGATTTTATCATCAATCATGATTCTTTCTTTTCCCATAAATAATAAAGCTAATGATGGATGTAAATCATTATAGTTTTTCACAACAATGTATTTTCTTTGTTGACCTTTTAAAAAAGAAGGAATCATTTTATCTAAAACACTTGACATGGAAACAGCATAAGTTGAACATAAATATTGTGCTAACTCAATTTGTTCTTTTGTTAGTTCTTGTTCATAATCTAAAACATCTTTAATAGATTTAATATGATCTTTATGAGGACTATCATTCATAATGTCAATAACATATCCCATTAAATTTTGTAAACCAAATGGTACACTTACTCTACTACCAATACCAATAAAGTTTTCTAACTCAAAAGGTATTTGATAATCATAACTTTCATTTAGTTGATCTGTTTTTAAATCTATGACAACTTTCGCAAACATTTCTTTCCTCCTTGTAAATTCATTATATATGATTTTTAAAAAATAATCAAGTATATCTAATTAAATATTATCAAAAATATTTATATTTTACTTTATTTATAAAAAAAATCCCTTGAGGGGATTATTCTTCGGGATCTTTAATTTTTATTTTATCTTCATAAATCTCTTCTAAAGCAATTCCAATAGCTTTTTTACTATGGGGATTTGTTACAAGAGGTTCTTCATCAGTATATTCAAGTTGTTTTGCACGAATAGCTGTACCAATAACTAAACGATATTTTGATGTTGTTTTTGTAACTAATTGATCAATTGATGGATATCTCATACCATCTTTTTCGTGATTCATTTCTTACCCTCCTCTAATAATTTTTTATATCCTGACATTGTGCGAATTGTTTTAGCATGTTCGGCACGAATAATTGCCATAATTTTATCAGCGGCATTATCAACAGTATCATTTACAACAATATAATCATACATATAAGCTAATTCAATTTCCCGACAAGCTTTTTCATATCTCATTTGAATGACTTCATTAGATTCACTACCTCTGTTTTGTAAGCGATGAAGTAAATCTTTCATAGTAGGGGGAGCAATAAAAATAAATACAGCATTATCCATTTTTTTACGAACTTGCATTGCTCCTTGTACTTCAATTTCTAATACTACTTCATTTCCTTCATTTAATTTTTGTTCAACCATATCTAAAGGAGTTCCATAATAATTTCCAACAAATTGGGCATATTCTAAAAATTGATTATTTTTAATTCTATTTTCAAACTCTTCTTGACTGACAAAATAATATTCACGACCATTTACTTCACCAGGTCTTGGTTTTCTCGTTGTCATAGAAATTGAATATACTAAATTATGTCCTTCTCTTTGAAACAAGGCATTTCTAACAGTACCTTTTCCTACCCCAGAAGGTCCAGAAATAACGACTAATAGTCCTTTTTCATCTAATTTCATTCATTATACCTCAATAATATATTATACTACAAGTCTATTTAAATTGCAAAGGGATTATAGAAAATTTTTGCGTTTTCATTAAAAAAATGATATAATATTTATTGTTTTAATGAAAGGATAAATAATATGCCATTTGATGGAATTTTTTTAAATCGTTTAATTAAAGAATTAAAAGAAGATTGTATTGGTAAAAGAATTCATCACACAATATGTTTGAATGATTTTGAATATGTTTTTGTCTTACAAAATCATAAAAATTTATTAATGAGTGTAGCCAAAATAAATCCTCATATTCGTATGTCTGAATTACCATTTTTACCAGGTAAATCTTTTTTAGGAAATTTCATAAAAAAACATATTGATAATGGTATTATACTGGATATAATCCAATATCATAATGACCGAATTGTAACATTTGTTATTCGCCATACTGATGAATTAGGATATGCGAAAAAAATAAATTGGATTATTGAATTAACAGGTAAGTCAGCTAACTTAATTATTACTGATGAAAATAATAAAATATTAGAAGCAATTAATAAATCTTATCTAACAGATGAAAGAATAATTCAAGTGGGTGCAATTTATCAATATCCAATATCTAATAAAATTAATCCTTTTAATGAACAAATTAATATTTTTGATAATAACAATCCATTTGAAGGAGTTTCTTCATTAACATTTCAAGAAATGGTTTCATGTGGTTATTGTGTTCTAAATAGAGAAACTAAACCTGTTTATATTTCTGATGAAAAAGGAAATTATTATTGCTTTGATTTAACAATTCTAATTGGTAAAAGAACATATTTTCCAACATTATCAAAACTTTTAGAATATTATTTCACAATCGTAATGGAAGAAATAAGTAAAAGCAATGAACAAAAAAGAACACAACAATTTATTCAAAAAGAATTGAATAAATTAAAAAACAAATTAGAAAAACAAATGAATGAATTAAATCAAGCATTACAAGATACTCAATTAGAAGAAATTGCTAATGTATTAGCCGCAAACATTCATTTAGTTAAACCTTACCAAACATCAATTGAAGTAGAAAATTTTTATCATAATAATGAATTAATAAATATTCCTTTAAATACTTCTATTTCTCCTAATGAAAATGTTAATTACTATTTTAATAAAGTTAAGAAAAATAAAAGAACAATTGTTTTATTAAAACAAACAATTGAACAAACAAAAAATGATATTGCTTATTATGAATGTTTATTAATGCAACTTGATTTTGTTTCTAATAATGATTTAAAAGAATTAATGATTGAAATAGGTATTCAAAAGCCAACTAAAAATAATAATAAACCAAAAATTATGAAATATATTGATCATGATGGAAATCAAATATTTGTTGGAAAAAATAATATCCAAAATGATTATTTGACTCATACATTAGCTCATAATGGTGATTACTTCTTTCATGTGAAAAATCAACCTGGAAGTCATGTAATTTTAAGAGGAGAATTAACAAATAAAACAATTGAACTTGCTAGTAATATTGCTGCTTATTATTCAAAAATGAAAAATGGCTTTCATGTATGTGTTGATTATACAGATGTTAAATGGGTCAAAAAAGTAAAAGGGTGTAAAGGTTCATTTGTAACCTACACCCATGAAAAAAATGCTTTTGCTAATCCTGATATAACATTTATAAATAACAATGCTACTCTTGATAAATAATCATAGCACTATAACAATAAATTTGTTCATTAGTTTTATAATCATTCATAATGGCAACTTGATATTTAATATCAATAACTTCATCAATTTGACTTAGAAAATTGTTAACAACTTTTTCTAAGTCTTTTTCATGATTTTCATCAAACAATTTTACTTTCATTTTATGACATCCTTTTTATAATATAATATAATTATTATATTATATTAAAAATAAGAATATTAGCAAAAAATGATATTTAAATTAAATATTTTCTTCGCAATTTTCTTTAAAAGGACATCTATTACATTCAGGATTTTTGGCTTTACATAAATATCTACCAAAAAATAGTAAAGTATGATGAACTATATACCAATCACTTTCATCAAATAATTTCATGAGTGTTTGTTCTATTATATAAACATCATTAGACTTAACTAAACCTAAACGATTACTCACTCTAGCAATATGCGTATCAACAGCAATAGCTGGTATCTTAAATCCTTCAGATAAAATAACATTTGCTGTTTTTCTACCGACTCCAGGTAAAGTCATTAATTCTTCTCTAGTATTAGGAACATAATATTCACTATTACCACTAGAAAAATCATTAATAAGTTTATTTGATAAGGCAATAATATTTTTAGTTTTTATTTGCGCTAATCCTAAACTTTTAATACAATTATAAACATCATCATATGAAGCTTTACTTAATTCATAAGGAGTGGGATAAAGTTTAAATAATTGTTTAGTAACGATATTAACTCTTTTATCAGTTGTTTGAGCTGATAATGAGACGGCAATTAATAATTCATAAATATTGTGATATTCTAATTCGCATTTAGCATCAGGAAAAAGTTTTCGTAATGTATTTAAGATGTTATTTGATTTTTCCATAAACATTATTGAATAAATTTTGTAATCCTTCTTTAGGAGCATCTACTTTTCTTGAATCTTCTTTCTTATATAATAACATACTAACATATTTAACGCTATTTTTCTTTAATTTTAAACATTCAAGAACTGCTTCATAAATTTTATCATAAGGGAAATGATCAATCATAATCCATTGTTGAACTGCTTCTAAATCGATTGGCGAAAGTATTCTTTGAAATTCTTTTTCTAACAATGCTACTACTTTTTTAGTTTCATTATCATTTTCTAATTCAATATCTGTTGCATCATTATTTTCTAACAAAGAAGCCAATTTTTTAAATGTTTCATCTAAACTATATATTTCATTTTTACCAGAAAGAGTTAAAGTAATAAATTGTTGGTTAATTAAATTAACTAATCTATTTCTAACTTCTTCTTCAGATATTGTCATTCCTTTTACAATTTCTTCGGATAAAAATGATTTATTTGTTTCTAATAAACGATGTAATTTAATTAGTATAATGACGTCTATTTCGTTTAATCCTAAATAACTATATTTATCAATGATTAATTTTTCAAAATCAATTAATCTGTTTTTTAACAACATATAATATTGCGTCATTATTTTCTCCTTTACTTTGCTAATTTTGTTAATGCATCTTTTGCCGCATTTTGTTCAGCTTCTTTTTTAGTTTTTCCTTTTCCTCTTCCTAATTTAGTTTCTTCATATTGCACGATTACTTCAAAAACTTTATCATGGGCTGGTCCACTTTCCGAAACTGTTATATAAGTTACACCTTTACGATTTTCTGCTTGAATTAATTCTTGTAATTCACTTTTGTAATCTTCAAAGAAAATTTCTTTTTCTTGAAATATTTTAGGAAAAACAAATCTTTCCAATATTTTTCTAGCATATTCCATATTATGGTCCAAGTAAATTGCCCCTAAGAACGATTCAAAAACATTTCCTAAAACTGATAATTTTTGATCTTCACCTTGTTTTTTAGCTCCTTTACCAACCATTAAACATGTATTTAATTTCATTTCTTTTGTATAATCAGCATTTGCTTGTTCACAAACATATTTAGCTCTTAACTTAGTCATTTTACCTTCTTGCATATCTGGTCTATTTTTATAAATATATTCGCCAACAAGAAAATCTAAAATGGCATCTCCTAAAAATTCTAAACGTTCATAATGTTTACTATGGTGGTTTTCATTAGCAAATGATGGATGAGAAAATGCTTCATAATAAATATCTAAATTATGATAATCAATATGTAAAAAGGTACATACATCATTAAAGTTTTTAGCAAATTCTTTTTTATCCATAATATATTTTAATCACTCATTTAAATGTTGTTTAACTGTTTCAAGAACATTACTTAAAACAGTTTTTCTTGCTAATTTAATGGCATGAGAAAAAGCATAGGCATTACTACTTCCATGGGCTTTGACAACAACACCATCAACACCAAAAATTAAAGAACCACCAACTTCATCAGCACTCATGCGTCTCTTGAATTCATCAATATTATCACGCATAAATAAATATCCTATTTTTCCACCTAAAGTTTTGCTAATTTCTTCTTTCAAAATAATTCCCATTGCTTTAGCACAACCCTCAAATGATTTCATGACAAGATTTCCTGAAAAACCATCAGATACTAATATATCACATGGTGTTGTTAATAATTCTTTAGGTTCAACATTTCCATAAAAATTAATTTTAGGATCTTCTTTTAATAATTCAAAAACTTCTTTTTCTAATTCTCTTCCTTTACCAGGTTCACTACCTATATTAATAAGACCAACTAAAGGATTTTCTACATCTCTTGTTAATTTATAAAATATGGAAGCAAATTCAGCATATTGCAAAATATGTTCAGGACGAACATCAGTATTAGCACCTGAATCTAATAATAATCTACTTTTTCCTCCTACTTCAGGAAGTTGAGGACAAATAGCAACTCTTTTCATTCCTTCTAATTTTTTAATAATCATGTGAGCGGCAACAACTACTCCTTGAGTTGGGCCAGCTGTAACAACACCACTACATTCTTTATCATGCACTGCTTTAAATGCTTTAACTAAAGATAATTCATCGTTACGACGAATAGCACTTATCGGATCTTTTTCTCCCATGTCAAGTTTGTCCTTGGCATGAACAATAGATATATTTTCAGGTACTTTTTTCATGTACATTTTAATTTGTTCTTCATCCCCATATAAAACAAGGTTTAAATCAGAAAATTCTTTAGCGGCAAGTAAACATCCTTCAACAATTTCTTTCGGAGCAAAATCTCCTCCCATCGCATCAATGGCTAATTTGACCATACTATTCATCCCCTTTTCTTATTATATTATTTATATTATATAATTTAAAATTATATATTTTATTCAACCATTTCTTTTTTATTTAAATAATTATTTTTGGCAATTTCTAGTAAATTTTTATATTCTTCATTATTAAATATTTTTTCTGTTTCAAACATTTCGTTAGCACATTTATTAGCAACATCTAATATATCATTATCAACAACAATATCAGCCATTTTAAAAGCTACATTTCCTGTTTGTTTTTCGCCAAATAAATCACCAGCTCCTCGAACAAATAAATCTTCTTCAGCTAAAGCAAAGCCATCATTTGTTTCTTCCACAAGTTTTAAACGCTTAATAGAGTTTTCCACAGTCGTTTTACTAATTAAAAAACAATATGCTTGATAATCACTACGACGAACTCTACCACGCATTTGGTGAAGTTGAGCAATCCCAAAACGATCAGCATCAAGAATAACAATTGTTGTGGCATTAACAACATTAACACCTACTTCAATAACACTTGTAGCTACTAAAATTTGAATTTCATTTTGATAGAACTTATTCATTACTTCTTCTTTTTGTTCAGTTTTTAAACGACCATGAATTAATCCTACTTCGCAAAAATCTTGATAATATTTTTTAGTTCTTTCATAAACTGATAAAGCATTTTGTAAATCCATAGCATCAGATTCTTCAATCATTGGAGTAATAATATAAACTTGTCTACCTTGTTTTACTTGTTCACGAATGTGTTCAAATACTTCTTCACGTTTATCATAATCAATATATTTAGTAATAACTTCTTTACGATTCCCAGGTAAAGTTTTAATTATCGAAATATCTGATTCTCCCAATATACTAATAGCAAGAGTTCTGGGAATTGGGGTTGCGCTCATTTTTAAATGATCGATTAAATAACCTTTACCTACCATTGATACTCTTTGTTTTACTCCAAAGCGATGTTCTTCATCAGTTACAACTAATCCTAATTTATGAAATGAAACATCTTTTTGAATTAAACTATGTGTTCCAACAACAATATCAATTGTTCCATCTTCTAATCCTTGTAAAATATCTTTACGATCTTTAGGATTAACACTTGATGTTAATAACGCAATTTTTAATTCCGTATTATGAAATAATCCTTTAAATGTTTGATAATGTTGTCCAGCTAATACTTCTGTTGGCACCATGATAGCACCTTGATATCCTGCTGTTGTTGCGGCATATAAGGCAATGGCACTAACAACAGTTTTACCACTTCCAACTTCACCTTGTAATAAACGATTCATTTTATATGGTGAACGCATATCTTCTAATATAGCTTGCATACTTGTTACTTGATCTTTTGTTAATGTGAAAGGAAGTTTATTAACGAATTCTTTGACTTTATTTTCATCATAAACAACACATACACCTTCAGGGAAATGTTTTCGCATATAAAATAAATATTTGATTTTTATTTGATATTTTAATAATTCTTCAAATTTAATGCGATAAACAGCTTGTGATGTTTCTTTCATATCATCTGGTAAATTTATTGCTCTAATTGCATCACGTATTGGTAATAATTGATATTTATCTAATATATCATGTGGTAAATCTTCAATAAGTTGATCATTAAAATCTTCATACAATCTTTCTTTAATTTCAAAGATTTTTTTATCATCTATTCCTTTAATATTGAAGATTGGATGAATGGCACTTTCAAATTCATCAAAAGCTATTTCTGAAGCTGTGAATTTGGTCTTTTTAGCATCAAATTTTCCTGTTAAACGAACATAAGTTCCATAATAAATTTTACTTTTTAAGAAAAAACGATTGAAAATAGTAACTTTTACTTTAACATCATCGACATCAACATAAAAATTCATCATGTTTAAATTTGTTTTTAAGTTCATAACTGTAGCTTTACTTTGAACAATTCCTGCTATTGTAACTGTTTTGGTTACATCAGTTATTTCATCATAAGGAATAATTGTATAATCTTCAAATCGTGATGGAAAACTATATAATAAATCATCAACTGTAATAATACCACATTTTTTTAATTGCGAAACTACCTTTGTACTTAAATATTCAACTTTTGCTAACTCTATCATAATGGCTTCTCTTTCTTTTTTATGCAAGAAAAGGGCCGATAGAGCCCTTTATCTATTCTATTGAAAAAATATAGCTATATACTTCTTGATCACCTTTGATTATTTCAACTTCAAGGTTGCTATAATTCTTTTCAATGTATTTTTGAATTTCATTAACTTCTTTTAATAAGACATCTTTACCATAAATTATTGTTACGATATCTTTTTCGCTTAAGTCTTTGGCTTTAAAAAGATTTTTAACAGTATCGATACGTTTTTTATTTGATGTTACAATTTTACCATCAACAATACCGATAAAATCATCTTTATGAACATTAATTCCTTCAATTTCAGTATCACGGATTGAATATGTAACTTGAGCACTAATGACATTTTCGATAACTTCATTCATTTCTGATAAAATATCTTCAGGTTCACCATTTAATTCAAGCATTGTAAGAGCGGAGAAACCTTGGGCAATTGTTTTTGTTTCCACAATCCATACTTTGCTTTCTTCATAAATTTTTGCTGCTTGTTTTGCGGCAAGAATAATATTTTTATTATTAGGAAAAACAATAATGTTTTCCGCATTCAATGTATCGAATCCATTAATAAAATCTTCTGTAGATGGATTCATTGTTTGACCACCACTTACAATATAATCAGCACCCATTTCACGGAAAATATTAACTAATCCTTCTCCACTAGCAACAGTAACAATAGCATATTTACTACGTTTTTCTGGTTTAGTTGGTTTAGGAGCATGAACTTCTCCACATGGGCAAACACCTTGGGTAACATGTTCAATATTTGTTAATTGATTATGTTGAATCCTCATGTTTTCAACTTTAACTTTAGTGAATTCACCAAATTGTTGAGAAAGAGATAAAACTTCACCAGGTTTTGTTGTATGAATATGAGCTTTAATTGTATCATTTTCTTTTACAACAACAATTGAATTTCCTAATGGCATAATTAAATCAACAATTTGTTTTTCGGTAAATTCTTGAAGATTAGTTTTTTGTTCATTTAATTGTAAAACAAATTCTGTACAATATCTATCTACTGCATCATTTGCTTCTTCAAATGTTGGATTAGCAAGATGAATAGCACCAGAAAAATCAGATGATAAAATCTCACCATTCAAAGCTTTTTGCATTCCTTCTAATATTTTAATATAACCTGCTCCACCACTATCTACAACACCTGCATCTTTTAATACTGGTAAAAGATCAGGAGTACGATTTAATGATTCTTTAGCTTCTTTAATATATTCATCAAAAAATTCATCAATTGTCATACGAGAGTTGGCAATTAAATTCATCTTTTCACTTGCTTCCCTAGCAACAGTTAATATCGTTCCTTCAACAGGTTCTTTCACAGCTTTATATGCTTGTGTTACCCCACTAGCAAAAGCTTTAGCTAATCCTACAGAATTAACACTAACAAATCCTTCTAAGCCTTTACTTAATCCTCTAAATAATTGCGATAAGATAACTCCTGAATTTCCTCTTGCTCCCATTAACATTGCTCTAGATAATTTCTTAGATACTTCAAATATATTTACATCATCTAATAAACTAATTTCATTTACACCACTTTCAATGGTCATTTTCATATTAGTTCCTGTATCACCATCGGGAACGGGAAAAACATTTAAGGAATCGACATATTGATAATTTTGTCTTAGATTTTCTGCACCATTTAAAACTAATGTCTTAAATAACTGTCCATCTAATTTTTTCACACTCATTTTGGACACCTCTCAAATACATAATAAATTATATTATAATAAATATATAACATATTAGATATCATGTAAAATATTAATATAAATTCATACTATTTCTTCTATATATCCTAGTTGAATACTTATTTATTATACCACAGTAAGCAAAGAAAAGCAAGTAATTTAAATGTTGAAAAAAGGTTTTACATAACAAAAAATATCATATTAAATCAAAAAAAATCGATAATAAATACTTAATAAATAATACTTTTTTCTTAAAAATAAAAATTATAAATAATTCTTGCTATTTATTAAAAAATATGATAAAATATAATGTATTAAGAAACAAGGAGGTACTATTATGGCTCGTAAATGTTATGTGACAGGTTTAGGAACGGTAACAGGTAATAATCGCCCTCACTCATTAAAAGCTTCACGTAGAACTTGGAAAGCAAACTTACAAAAAGTAAGAATTATTGATGAAGATGGTAAGGTAAAACGTGTATACGTTTCTACACGTGCTTTAAGATCTGGCTTAGTAAAACGTGCTTAATATAAATTGAGGCTATAAAGTTTCTTTATGGTCTTTTTTTATTATGTTTTATAATGAATAAGAACCCTTTTTTACTAGGGTTCTTTTTTAAAATTATTTTTTAAATAAATTTTTAATCTTCAAAACAATAAACGAAATAAACTTTGGTAATTTGATACAAATAATTCTCATATTTCTTCTCCTTATATCTCTTTACTTCACTATATGCAAGTAATAAAAAATATATGAATATTATTTTGTTTTCATTACAATAATTGGATTATTAATATTTATTTTACCTTCTGTTTCAATTTCATTACTTAAGCACAAATTACAATATGGATGTAATAAATAATTATTTAATGGATATTTAAATCCATCTAAAGAAATAATTGTATCAGTAATAGCAAAGAAAGAAATATATTTATAATTATCTTTATTAAATATCATCGAATATTTACAAATAAATATTTCATTTTGTTTATCAATTATTTTAATATTATAATCTTTATATTTAATTAAAATATTTAAAGCTGCTTGATAATGATCTAATCTACCACCTGTTGCATTATAAATAATTATTTCGTCATTTATTTTAAAAAACGATTGTTTAATTAACCATGATATGGCAAGTTCTAAATCACCATCATCTTTTCTTTCGGAATATAAATGAGATTTTAAAGGAAAATCATAATTAGGTAAATTATATTTTTTATCTAAACTATCTTGATCACCAAAAAAAGCATCTATTTTAATATTTAATTTTGTTAATACATTTAACCCACCATCAATAGCAATATATTTTTCATTTTCTTTTTTTGAAGAATTATATAAATTACTAAAGGAATCTTCCCCAGCACATATTAGATTATAAATCATAAATTTTCTAATTCCTTTATTTTCAATTGACGATTAGAACTATTAAATATATATGTACCAGCAACAACAACATCACAACCAGCATTTTTAGCTAATTTAGCTGTCATATCATTAATACCACCATCAATTTCAATTAAATATTTATAATAATTATCTAGTTTTTGTTCTTTTAAATATGTCACTTTAGAAAGAACATTTGCCATAAACTTTTGTCCACCAAATCCTGGCTCTACAGACATTACTAAAGCTAAATCAATATATGGTAAATAATCATTTAATAAAGACACATCAGTATTAGGTTTAATTGCTAAACCAACTTTACAACCTAATTGATGAATTGCATTTATTAATTCTATTATATTAGTATTATTATCTTGTAAAGCTTCTAAATGAAGAGTTAAATAATCAGCACCACTTTTAATAAATTCTTGATAATATTTCTCTGGATGACTAATCATTAAATGGACATCAAAAATCATATTGACTTTGCCTTTAAGATTATTATATACACATGGTCCTAAACTAATATTAGGAACAAAATGTCCATCCATTACATCAATATGTAAAAAGGTGGCATTTTCAACTGTTTTTACTTCTTCTAATAGTTTTGTGAAGTCACAAGCTAAAATTGATGGGGCTACTTTAAGCATAGATTCCTCCTAATATTTGGGCTTTTTGTTTTTTATTTCTTGAACAAAAGATAAATAGTTATCATAACGTGATTTTCTAATTTTTCCATTTAAAACATCTTCTTTAACTTGACATCCTGGTTCATTAATATGTGTACATCCATGAAACTTACATTTTCTTTGAAAAAATTCACGGAAAGAATGAGAAAGAGTTACAATATCCATATCTAAATCAAGAGTACCAAAACCAGGTGTATCAGCTATCCAACCATTACCAACAGGTAATAATTCCACATGTCTTGTTGTATGTTTTCCTCGACCTAAAGATTTTGATATTTCATCAGTTTTTAGAAAAAATTGGTCAAACAAATTAATCAATGTTGATTTACCTACTCCACTTTGTCCAGCAACAACACATATATTGTTATTTATTTCATTTTTAATTTCCATTACATCATGAGGAGTAAAATATACAGGGTAGCCTAAATTTTCATAATATGAAGTTACATCAAGAAAAGATGATTTGTCAATTAAATCTTCTTTACTAAATATTAAAACTATATTGACATCTAAATATTCCATTTCACAAATCAATTTATCTAATAAATTAAGATTTAAATCTGGTTGAATTAAAGATGTTACAATAAATACTTTATCAATATTAGCAACAGGAGGACGAATAAGTTCATTTTTTCTTTTATTAATTGAAATAATAGATTTATCTTCAATGATAACAATATCACCTACTTTAGGTGTTATTTTTTTATGACGAAAAATACCTAATGGTTTACATATTATTTGTTCTTTATCTAATTTAATGGTATATTCCCCACTCATTGATTTTATTATTCTTCCTTGTTGTTTATTATTCATATTACTCCTATTTTTTTTGCATTTCTTTTATTCTTAATTGACCGCATGCAGCATCTATATCATGTCCTTGTTCTCTTCTAAGTGTACAATTGATGTTATTTTGATGCAAATAATCAAAAAATATTTTACTTCTTGAACTACGTTTAAATAAACCATTTGATTCATTCATTGGTATTAAATTAACATAGCAATTAATACCTTTTATTAATTCTATTAATTGTTTTGCACATGTAATAGAATCATTAATTTGATCTAATAAAATATATTCAAAAGTAATTCGTCTAGATGTTTCTTTATAATATGATTTAATAGATGATAATAACACATCTAATGGATAACGACGATTAATTGGCATATATTTATTTCTTAATTCATCTGTTGGGAAATGAAGAGAGATTGCTAAATTGATTTGTAAAGGAAAATGAGCAAATTCTAATATCTTAGGAACTATACCACATGTCGATAAAGTGATATGTCTTGCACCAATTTCTAATCCTTTAGGATCATTAATTATTTGAATGAAATTCATAACATTGTCATAGTTATCAAATGGTTCACCAATTCCCATAATGACAACATGACTAATCCTTCTTTTATTTTCATCTTCTTCGTTTTGTAATTGTTCTTGAACCATTAAGACTTGTAATACCATTTCATATACTTCTAAATTACGAATTTTTTTATGCATGCCACTTGCACAAAATGCACATCCCATATTACAACCAACTTGGGTTGATATACATACACTTTGTCCATATTCATAATTCATTAAAACAGTTTCAATACAATTATCATCATCAAGTTTAAATAAATATTTCCTAGTTCCATCTTGTGATATTTGTTCTTTTTGGATTTTTAAATGATCTAATGTAAATATTTCTTTTATCAATTTTACATTATCATTACCCATGTTTGTCATTTCATCAAATGATAAAACATTTTTCTTATATATCCATTCAAACATTTGGGTAGCTCTAAATGGTTTTTGATTTAAAGAAATCATTTTTTCTTCAAGTTGCTTTTTAGTAAAACCATATAGATTAAGCATTTTCTTTCCTCTTCATTTTACATATATAAAATCCATCTGTATGATATTCATATGGTAAAATTGTTCTTTCTTCAATTATTGTAAATTCAGGATGGCGTTCTAAAAATGATTTAATTTGTTGTTCATTTTCTAGTTTATTGATTGTACATGTGGAATATGTAAGTGTTCCACCTTTTTTCACAAGCATGTAAATATTATCTAATATTTCTTTTTGTAAATCAATAATTTCTTGAATTGAATCATAGGTAATGTTATATTTTAAATCCACTTTATGGCCCATAACGCCTAAACCACTACATGGTAAATCAGCTAATACAGCATCAAACGATTCTTCTTTTATGACTTTACTTAATTTTCTTGCATCAATTAATTCAGTTTCAACGTTTTTAACTTTCCATTTCTTAAAGTTCTTTTGCATTAATTTTATTTTATGTTGATGAACATCACATGCAAAAATACGACCTGTATTATTCATGATTGCTGCTAAATGTGATGTTTTACCACCTGGAGCACTACAAACATCTAAAATAGTTTGATTAGATAATGGATTAACTATTTCACTAACTAATTGACTTGATAAATCTTGAATAATTATTTTTCCTTCTAAAAATAAAGGATGATCTATTAATGATTTAGAAACAATTAAACCATTTTTAACTAAATCACTTTCCGTAAATTCAATTCCATCTTCTTGTAATTTATTCATTACTTCTTGTTTAGAAATAAGGATGGTATTAATTCTAATATATGTAGGATGAACTTTTTGAGCTTCTTCTAGTATTTTTGTAACTGTATCAAAATCATAATCTTTTAATAAATAAGATACTAACCAACTTGGATAACTATATTTAACACTTAAATATTTTATATCTTCTAATCCATCAAAAGTACGAATATCATCTCTTAAGAAATTTCTTAAAACTCCATTAACAAATGAGCCTACCATTCTATCAGTCATATTAGCAATCGAAACAGATTCGTTGACAACAGCATATTCAGGAATATCTAAATATACTAATTGATATATACTCATTAATAATAAACTATTAACCCATGATTTTTGTTTTTTTCTTAAGTAAGGTTCTAAATAATAAGCTAAGGTAATTTTATTTTCCACAGTTCCTAAAACTAATTTAGTAAATAAATTCTTTTCTTCTAATGTGAATTCAAATTTTTCAATATATTCATTAATAACAATATTACAATAACCTTTTTGATATAATATTTTTTCAATGGCATTTAATGCTAATTTTCTAATGTTCATTTTCTAATACCTGTAAGAATCTTTCAACATCTTTTCCTTCTATAAAACATTCCCCAACATCACCATGTCCATAATCATTTAAATGATGGAAATCAGAACCGGCTGTGACAAGTAAATTATATTTTTTAGCTAATCCTCTATATACGTCTTCAGAATTATTTTTTCTTGGATAAACTGCTTCTAAACCATCAACACCCATTCTAATGATATCTTCAACATTATTATTTTTCAATAAACAAGGATGAGCTAAAATAGCAATACCATTTGATTCATGAATTAAAGATATCCCTTTATGAGTAGAAAGTTGTGTTGATGGGATATAACAAGGACAATCTTTACCAATCATTTTTTCAAAAATTTCTTGTTTAGTGTATGGATATCCCTGTCTAATAATTTCATCACCAATAGTTCCTCTTGTAACTCCTTGTTTTAAATCAATAAAAGATCTATCTAATTTAATAAGAAATTTTTCTTCTAATAAATCTAATATACGATTAGCTCTAATTTTACGATTTTTACGATGTTGTTCTAATGTCATAATTAAATTTCCATCTTCTAATGGCTTTTTGAAATAACCTAAGATATGAACACTTTCATTATTTGCTTTTGTTGATACTTCAACGCCATAAACCATATGTAATGATGTATGTTTATTATAAGCTTCTAATGCACCATCTAGGCAATCATGATCAGTAATGGCAAAAACATCTAAGCCATGTTCAATTGCTCTTGTCATTAGTTCATCAACTGTTAATGAGCCGTCAGAATATATTGTATGTGAATGTAAATCTGCTTTCATATATTACCTCTTCTATGCATATTTTGTCGTTTGGTTTTCCGCACGAATCATTAATATTGTATATATTGCTTCAAAACGATCTAATTGTTTCATAAATTCTTGATATTTTTTATCTTTTTTGCCAGGGAAATTCTTTAAAGAAAATTTAATATGATTATATAAATCTATCCATTCTTTTATTGATAATGTTACAACAACTTCGCTTGGTAAGAAAAAAGAAAATGGGTAAGAATTAATATATTTTTCTTGTTTTGTTGATGAGATTAGAGAAACTAATTGATTAATTAATGATGTTAAAAAGTCACCACTATAATAATATATTGCATCAGCTGCTTGCGAAAAATTGGAATAATCTTTTCCTTCAATTTCAATGTTTTGATATAGTTTTTCTAATTCTTCAGTATTTTTGTTCATAAATATATGTGCAGATGATATTTTCATTTCCGAAAAATTAGCATAAGATTCTTTTAATTGATTTTCCATTCCACGCATATATGAATAAACATCTAATGTTTCTTTTCCTAAATCAATTATTTTATTATCACTTATTTCATTTAATTTTTCTTTTAATGAAGAAATCATAACTTTTAAATCATTGATTCTATTTTCTAATAATGTAATTTGTTCACTGCTTTGGGATGGACGAAGATTAATTTTAATTAAAAATCGACATATTAAAAAATTATGATAAAATTCATCCCAATTTTTTTTAATATATTGAAATTGATCATTAATATCTTGTTTTATTTCTTCAATAGATTTAACTTCTTCTTTTTTTTCTTCTATTATTTCTTCAACAGTTTCTTCTTCGATATTAATAATTTCTTCTTTTGTTTTTTTCTTTTTTGACCAAAACATGTTTATCTCCACTTTTTTGATACTATATTTAAAAAATAATACAATATAATTATATCATAGATTCAAGAAAATTTCCATATAAATTAAAGGCAAAAAATATCCATAAAAAATAATATTTGATATTATAAAAAGACACTTTCTTAAGAGAAAATGTCTTTTATATTGTTTATTTTATTTTTTCTGATGGACCTACCATAATAATATTTCCATCTTTATCTTTTGACACTTGAATTGTTCCATCAATGAAATGAATAGTAACATGATCTTTACATTTACCAAGAAGATTTGCAACAGCAAATACACTACAGCCACCAGTTCCACAAGCAAGTGTCCAACCTACTCCTCTTTCATAAGTTTTTACTTCAATATTATTTTCATCAATGATTTTCGCAAAATTAACATTTACATCAGCTTTATAGAAAGGATGATGACAAATATATTGTCCGATATTATCACCATCATGAATGTCATCAACAAATACTACACAATGATGAGTTCCTAAGAAAATTGATGTTACATAAATAATTTTATCTTTAACCTTCAAAGGTTGATTAATATGTTTTTTATTATAATCAATTGATAATATTTTGGGATCAAAAGATGGTTTCTTTAAATTAACACTAACTAAGAAAGGATTTATGGAAACAATTTTTGTTTCCATAATACCACCAGGTGTTAATATTAACACTTGTTCTTGCTTTATGTAATTATGAAGATAACAATAATGCATCATGCAACGGATACCATTACCACACATTGGCGCACGTGAACCATCTTTATTGTAATAAAGCATTTCAAATGTTGCCTTTGATTTATTTGGTAATAATTTTCTTACAGCAATAAATCCATCGGTTTGATATTTATTACATAACGTTTTAGCATTATTTTCATATGGCATGTTTTCTTGATCATCAGTAATGACAAATGAATTGTGACATCCATGATAGATTTCAAGATTCATGATATTATCCTTTATAATTATTTATCAAATTGTTTCTTTAAATTATAGAATGAACGAATGCCATTGTAAACAGCAGTATCATCTAATTCATCTTCAATTCTTAATAATTGATTGTATTTAGCAATACGATCTGTTCTACTAGCTGATCCAGTCTTAATTTGTCCTGCATTTAAACCAACAGCGATATCAGCAATTGTTGTATCTTCTGTTTCACCACTTCTATGAGAAACGATAGCAGCATAACCAGCTTTTTTAGCCATTTCAATTGCTTCAAAAGTTTCAGTTAAAGTACCAATTTGGTTAACTTTAATAAGAATGGCATTAGCAACACCTTCTTGAATTCCTTTAGCTAATCTTTCAGTGTTAGTAACAAATAAATCATCTCCAACTAATTGAACTCTATTACCTAATTTCTTAGTTAATAATTTCCAACCTTCCCAGTCATTTTCATCTAATCCATCTTCAATAGAAATGATTGGATATTCATCACATAATTTTTCTAAATATGCAACCATTTTAGGAGCTGTTAATTGTTTCTTTTCAGATTTTAATTCATATAATTGTGTTTCTGGATTATAGAATTCAGATGAAGCAACATCTGTTGCTAACATAACATCTTTTCCTGGTTCATATCCAGCTTTTCTAATTGCTTCACAAACTTTTTCAAATGCTTCTTTATTTGATTTTAATTTTGGTGCATATCCACCTTCATCACCTACAGCTGTATTATATCCTTCACTCTTTAAAATAGTTTTTAAATTATGGAATACTTCAGCACCCATTCTTAATGCTTCACGGAATGATGTAGCACCAACTGGCATAATCATAATTTCTTGGAAATCAATACACCAATCAGCATGAGCTCCACCATTTAAAATATTCATCATTGGTGTAGGTAATTCTTTAGCATTAAATCCACCAAAATAATTATATAATGATAATCCACATAAATCAGCAGCAGCTTTAGCTACAGCCATTGATACACCTAAAATAGCATTTGCACCTAATTTACCTTTATTTGGTGTTCCATCTAATTCAATCATGGCATGATCAATACCTACTTGATCAAATACATTCATACCAATAATTTCTGGAGCAATTACTTCATTAACATTTTCAACTGCTTTTAATACACCTTTACCTAAATAACGACCTTTATCTCCATCACGTAATTCAACAGCTTCATGTTCTCCTGTAGATGCACCACTAGGTACAATTGCACGTCCGAATCCATCACTTTCTGTGTAAACTTCTACTTCAACAGTAGGATTTCCTCTTGAATCTAAAACTTCACGAGCATAAACTTCTTTAATGTATGGCATTTTTTTATTCCTCCCTTATTTTAATTTTGTTCGTTGTTTTCTTTCACAATCAAACTTTTACCAGTCATTTCTACTGGTTGTTTTATGCCTAATAACTCTAACATTGTTGGTGTAATATCGCCAAGATTTCCGCCATCACGTAAATTTAATCCTTTCTTTACAATAATGAATGGAACTGGGTTTGTGGAATGAGCTGAGAAAGGTTTACCTTCTTCATCTAACATTTTATCGGCATTTCCATGATCTGCTGTTACAACTAATGTACCATGAACAGCATTCACTGCTTTCACAATTTTACCTAAACATTCATCAACTGTCTCTACAGCTTTAACAGTTGCATCAAAAACAGTTGTATGTCCAACCATATCGCAATTAGCAAAGTTTAAAATAATTGTATCATATTTCTCACTTTTAATAGCTTCTAATACTTTATCACATACTTCATATGCACTCATTTCAGGTTTTAAATCATATGTGGCAACTTTTGGTGAATTAACTAATATACGATCTGCTCCTGGATATTGTCTTTCAACTCCACCATCAAAGAAATATGTAACATGAGCATATTTTTCTGTTTCCGCAATCCTTAATTGTGTTAAACCATGATTAGCAATTACTTCACCATAGATGTTATTAAGTTCTTGAACATCAAATGCTAATTTACCTTTCACATTCGTACTATATAACATCATACTAACAAAAGTTAAATCTTTAAAGTTTTTGGCATCTTGAATTGTTGTTAAAGAAGGATTTGTTAGAGCTGTTGAAATTTCTATTGCTCTATCTGGACGGAAATTTGCAAAGATAACACTATCACCATCTTCAATTGCACTATCATAATTAGCAATATATGGGCAAACAAATTCATCAGTTACACCATTAGCATATGATTCATTAATACCTTCATATAAATCTTTTAATGGCGCATCATTATATACAAGAGCATTATAAGCTAATTGAATACGATCATAATTTTTATCACGATCCATTGCATAATATCTACCACTTACAACCCCTATTTTTGAATGACCAATTTGATTTATTTTATCTTGAACTTGTTTTAAATAAAGAACTGCTGATTTAGGTGGTACATCACGTCCATCTAAGAAACAATGAACTACTACTTCTTTTACTCCTCTTTTAACACATTTTTCTAGTAAATATAAAATGTGATTAATATGAGAATGAACTCCACCATCACTACATAAGCCCATAATATGAACTTTTGCATCTTTTTTAATGGCATTTTCAATTGCTTCATTAATAGCTGGTCTTTTATCTAATTCATCATTTCTAACAGCAATATTTACTCTAGTTAATGATTGATATACAACTCTTCCTGCACCAATGTTCATATGACCAACTTCACTATTACCCATTTGACCATCTGGTAGTCCTACATCTTCACCACTAGCTCCAAGTAAAGTATGAGGATAATTTTCCATCAATTCATCCATTGTTGGAGTATTTGCTGCTTTTATAGCATTACCATCAACTCTATCTGTAATTCCATATCCATCTAGAATTGCTAGCATAACTAATTTCTTTTTTGCCATTTTATTTTCCTCCACAATCAATTATTATCTTCTATTTTCTTATATATATCTATTATACTCCTTTTTAAGAAATATTTCAATAAATACGATAAACAAATATTTTAAGTTATGATTATTTTATATAAAATTAATCATCATTTTGTTTTATATGAAGTAAATTTTTTAATCTGTTACAGGCAATATATAAAATACCAATATAAATAATTGATAAAACAATTGATGTTGCAACACGAATTAAAATTGTTATAATTGTTTGTCCTGTTGGATAATCCATAATAACACCATCTAAAAATATAACTAAACTATTCATTATTGTGGCAAGTAACGCTGTAGGAATTACCATAATCATTATTTTAATTAATGAATAATTTCTTTTAAATAATAATGATATTAAACCACTTACTAAACCCCAAATAATAGGAGCAATTAACCATAATGGTGTAGTTGGGGTCAAACCATAAGGACTAAATAATTGCGTAATTACCCCTGCAACTAATCCTGTCAATCCGCCAACAAATGGTCCATACATAATACCCGTAAATAATAATGGTAAACCATATAATGTAAATTTAATGTAAGTTCCAATTCTAATACTAGCAAAAGCATCCAAAACACCAGCTAAAGCTGCCATAATAGCTGCTAGGACAAATTCAATTAAACGACGTTTTTTCATAAAAAAAAGACCTCCTGATAATTAGAGACCCGCTCTTAAAAACAGCGGAAGCGCAAGAAAACCGCCACTAACGTGTTCGTCCATTCCTACTCATCCTTAGACATGGCACTTAACGCTTTCTTACTACTCTGTTAATATTATTATACATTATTTTCTTATAAAAGACAAATAGAAAACATTTTTATAATATATTTTTATGTAAAAAGGTGATATTTAATATCACAATTGATACTAAATATCACCTAATATTAGGCATAATTCACATAATCTTTATCGCCTTGAATACCATTCCACAAACCATCTAAATCAGCATAGCCATACATTCCATTTGTTTGCATATTTGTAGCATTTAATTTAACATTGACTATAGATACAAGTGTTGCATCTAAGCTGATTTTTGATAATCCACAAGTATTATCTCTTGTAATGTCAATAGTTACATTACCAAGTTTGTTATTAGCTAATACATATGCTAAATTAACTTTTAGTTTGTATATTTCTCGTTCAAATTTAACATATCCATCTTTCATAGCTTCATATAGAGATCTTGATCCATCAGTATTATTCATATTTTCCATTATTAAATCAACAATTGAAGATTTAAGACATAATAAATTGAAGATATTATTCATCATATCAGCTTTAAATTCTTCTTCAGTCATTTTCGATGTTTCAGTATGATCATATTTTGAACCAAATCCTAAGAAACCATTAGAATAGATATCTTTAGCACTATATACATAACCATCACGATAATAAAGATATGTATCACACTTATTTTCAAATAACATTGCAGAAGATGGAATGTTGATAACCATAACAAATTGAACTTTGCCATCTACTACTTGTAATGCCATTTTAACTGGTATATCTTTAATTGGAATAAAGTTTAAAGCAGTCATATCCAATGTTCCCTCAACAGTCCATTTTCCATAACTCATTAATGTTTTAGCATCATGAATAAAATCTGGAAGCATTGATAAATCATTATATGATTTATTAACTGTATTGTTTCCATCAATTACAGCTTGTTCATCAATAACAAAGGATTTATCTGTACCTAATTGAAGATCAATATCAAAGAATTCATTTTGTAAATATAAATTCTTTACGAAAACAGATTGAACATTACCATTTTCTTGTTTTATACCAATTATTACATTTTGATCAGTTCCAAATAATTCTTTACCTGATAAATTAACTTTTAATCCATCTGAATCTAAATTAATACCTAAGAAATATTTAGGAATTAATCTAATAATAGATGATAAATCAATATCAGTATTAACAATATCTGTAGCATTACCATTTCTTCTCAACAAGTTAATCATAGATTGAATGTAAGGAATATTTATACCTTGAGATGCAAGTAAATCATTAACATTATATAATACATCACCTAATTTTTCAAATGGTGTTGAGAATCCAATTTGATCAATGACAATATAAATCATTGAATCTAAATAAGTAAGAGTAAAGTTATGAGTATTACCTTGTTTATTAATAACTAATTTAAGTTCTAATTTAATATCTTCGATGACATTATCAGAATTTTTCATTAATTCAAGATAAATTGAACCATTAAATACAAATGATGATGAAGTTGTATCTAAAGCTACAGTTGGATTAATTTCAATGTTGAAAACATTTTGATCTTTTAATGCCATAATAGCATCAATATAATCTAAGAATTCACGTATTTCATTAATTGTGATTGTACTTGCTTCTACTTCTTCGATTGTATTTTCTTTACCTTTTATTTCTATTGTTATTGGACTTATTTCTA
>CANQVC010000013.1 GCA_947627195.1 uncultured Bacilli bacterium | reverse complement strand
ATGGCTTAAACCTATATTGTTATTGTGCTAATAATCCTGTGATGTATTCTGATGAATCTGGGGATATGCCTAAATGGTTACGTGGATTGGCAATAGGGTTGACTGTGGTAGGTGCTGTTCTTGTAGCTGGTGCTATTACTGCATTAACTATGGGAGTTGGTACAACAATCATGGCAACAACTATGGCTGGTGCAGTTATACATGGCGCAGCTGTTGGAACATTGATTGGTGCAGGAATTGGCGTTGCTGCTGGTGGCATAATTGGTGGTGCAACTACAGATTGGTCTGCTGAAGGAATATTAACTGGAATGGGTATTGGTTTTGGTGGCGGCGCCATTATAGGAGCTGTTGTCGGTGGAAGTGTAGGAGCAATACAATACACGAGTGCTGCTAATTCATGGGCAAGTGGTAAAGATTCCATGATTAGCCATTTTTTAGACCACGGCAAAAAAGAAGGCTATAAGAATGTAATTCAATATACAAAGAGTGCTAAAAATGTTATTAAAAACGGAACATACATTGTACAAAAAAATGCATTTGCTATCCGAAAAATCGGTAGAGAGTTTTTCTTTGTCGGAGTAGCACACGATAGTACATTAATTACTACATTTTCCATTAGAACACTTTCAATTGCAAAAATTGCTCTCTATGGACTTATTTAAAAAATTAGTTTTTTATTTGTTCATTATTTACTAGAAATTTAATATTTTAAAATTATTATAAATAGAGAATTAAATTAAAAATTTCCATATTTATAGAAGGTTGTTAAAAATGAAAATAAGTAAAATTCTTAAGTTTAATTATAAGTATGTTGAGTATGATTTTAATGATGCAGTATATCTTGTCTCTGATGGTTCTCATGAAGTAAGATGTAGAGATACTCTGCTTGCTTATCAAGTACCAAAGGTTGGAATGTCAGTAAAAACATTATATGCTTGTTCATATGATGACAACATTGACTTAATTATTTCTAAAAATAGAAATTATTATATACAAAAAGATAAAAATGATAATTTTAAGTATAAAGTTTGTGGCACCATTGAAGATCACCAAAAAGCATTAATTAGAGTTTTTGATTTTATCATAAGTTTGGAAGTTTACTATCCAGATGGCTTTAATTTTTTCTTACCAGATGGGTATGTTGAATTTGAAGTAGATGTATTTGATTGTGATTCTTGTGATATTTTCTTCTGATATTTTAGATCTTTGTGATTGATTAGATATTTAAATATAATTTTAAATCATTTATTAACGCTATGTGATTTAATAAAAATTATGTGTTAAAATTTCACTAGTTATTATAGAATGATTTAGTATTAAAAACCCACCAGTGTTCGTGTTATTTGAACATATTTTTCTAAACATAGATCTGGCTGATACTTTAGTTTGGTAGGAACAATATTCTCATTTTTCTAAATTGGAGGTGGAATAAATATGACCTATACTAATGAAGAAAAACAAATTGCAAAAGAATTTATTGATTGTCGGACTCCAGATTATATTTATGACTATGATTGGGAATTTAATAGAAAACATAATTTAGATGTTGATACTATGGAATATTTTGAAGCGTTATTTGATTATGCTTATTGTATTTTACATGATATAAGGCTGCAATCTAATTTTTCATTTGCCTTAAAAAACAAAGAACTATTTGTTTTAATTAACCAACAAAATAACAATTCTGTTGAACGAAACTTTAGTGAAAAAGTATGCAAGTTAATGGAAGTAATAAAAAAATATATAGAAATTTAAATTGAAACAAAAAAAATAGCAAATTACTTTCACAAGCAAAATAATGTAAGTTTACCAAAACAATTAAAAAAGGGCTATATCTATTTGTATTAATAAGAATATAGCCCTTTATGTTATTTTGTTATTAAATAATTAATAATAACTTGTTTATCTTGTTCAGTTGCTTTTTTCCATAATGATTCAAACATTACACCAAGACCTGGTAAAACTTTATCTTCATTTAAATTAATTGCATCTTCGATTGTTGAACGAATTGAAGAAGCATCTAACCCCTTTAAATTATTTTGTACAGCATTTCTAATACTAATATCATTCATAATAATATTTATATTCCTCCTATAAAATTATTTTAACCATTTAAATTAATATTTATACATTAAGAAATAAAGAAAAATAAAATAAATCAAACATAATCAATGACAAATTGGTTAAAATATGGTAAAATAAAAATAGTAAGGAGTAATAACAATGAATTTTGAAAAATATGCAAATGAACATAAAGAAGAAATGTTGAAAGATTTAAAAGGGTTGTTACGTATTAATACAGTATTAGTTGAACAACCTGAAGTCAAAGATGCACCATTTGGTAAAAATTTAGTTGAAGCATTAAATTATGTATTAGATTTAGGTAAAAAAATGGGATTTAAAGTTAAAAATATTGATAACATTGCTGGACATATTGAATATGGTGAAGGTGATGAGATAATTGGTATTTTAGCTCATTTAGATGTTGTTCCAGCAGGAGATGGTTGGAAATATCCCCCATTTGATGCAACAATAGTCGATGATAAATTATATGCAAGAGGAGCATTAGATGATAAAGGGGCAGTTATTAGTAGCCTTTATGCAATGAAAGCAATTAAAGATTTAGGCATTAAATTAAATAAAAGAATTCGCTTAATTTTAGGAACTGATGAAGAAACATCATCAAGAGGTATTAAACGTTATTTAGAAGTTGAAAAAATGCCTGATTTTGCATATTCTCCTGATGCTGATTTTCCTCTTATTTATGGTGAAAAAGGAATTTTATCATTTGATTTAAAAGCAAATTATGAAGAAAGTGACATGATATCATTTAAAGCTGGAGATCGATATAATGTTGTACCAGAAAAAGCTGAAGTAATTTTAAAACAAAATAAGTCATCCGAATTATTTTCCAATTTCCTAAAAGAAAATAATTTACGTGGTGAAAAATTAAATGATCAACATTTCATAATATATGGTAAAAGAGCTCATGCAATGCAACCTGAAAAAGGTGAAAATGCTGCATTATTATTATCGTTATTATGTAATAAATTATTTAATAATCCTTTATTAAAATTTACAGAAAAATATTTATTAAATAATCGTGGTAAAGATTTAGGAATTGATTCATATGATCCTGAAATGAAAGAATTAACGATGAATATAGCGGTCTTTTCTTTAGAAAGAACAAAAGGAAAAATTGGTATTAATCTACGTTATCCAACTAATTGGGATAGTCATGATAATATCGAAAAAATAAAAAAATTAGCTAAAGAATATAATATAGAAGTAGAAGTATTAAGTGATAGTAAACCACATTATATTAATCCTGATGATCCTAATGTTGCTATTTTACATCAAGCATATAAACAATATACAAATGATAATGAAACACCTATGATGACAATAGGTGGAGGAACATATGCTAGATCTTTAAAAAAAGCTGTAGCTTTTGGACCAATGTTTCCTAATAGAGAAGATGTTGTCCATCAAGTAAATGAATATTTAATTATATCTGATTTTTTAAAGTCTATGGCTATTTATGCTAGTGCAATTTTAGAGTTAGGAAAATAAAATGAGATTAAGAAAAGTTAAAAACGCTGAAGAAATTCTTTTGGAACATAATGATATTGTTTTATTTAATCCTGAAGGATATAAAGGAAAATGGCATGAAGCATTTCATAATAATAATCCCATTGCTTTAGAAATAGGTATGGGAAAAGGAAAATTCTTAATTGAATTAGCTAAAAGAAATCCTAATATTAATTATCTAGGGTTAGAAAAAGAAAAAAGTGTTTTAATTAGAGCAATTGAGAAAATAACAAATGACATTACTAATATTCGATTTTTACCAGTTGATGCTTTATTATTAGATCAATATTTTCAAGAAAATGAAATAAATAAAATTTATTTAAATTTTAGTGATCCGTGGCAAAAAACACGTCATACAAAAAGAAGATTAACATTTCCTAAAATGTTAGATTTATATCATAAAATATTAAATAATAATTCATCAATTGAAATGAAAACTGATAATCGTCATTTATTTGAATATAGTTTAATTGAATTTGTTGATAAAGGATTTAAAATAGAAAATCTTAGTCTTAATTTACATGAAGATAAAGAAGATATTGTAACAACAGAATATGAAGATAGATTTGTTCAAAAAGGAAATCCAATTTATTATATTGAGGTAAAAAATGGAAAAATATGAATTATATGAAAAATTAGTAAATATGAATGGTATTGCTGGTCATGAATCCAATATAAAAAGATTTGTCCGTTCTTATTTAGAACAATATAGTGATGAAATTGTTCAAGATAAATTAGGAGGAGTTTTTGGAATAAAAAAAGGAAATGGACCAACAATAATGTTTTGTGGACACATGGATGAAGTTGGATTCATGGTTGTTGGTATAACCAAACAAGGAATGATTGAATTGCATCCTATTGGTGGTATTAATCCTGAAGTATATTTATCACAAAATATGGAAATTGTTATAAATGAAAATAAAACCATTAAAGGTATTATAGGAGCTATACCTCCTCATCTAACAAGAGGTAGGGAAAAGAAACCAATTAGTATGGATGATTTAGTGTTAGATATTGGTGCTGATTCTAAAGAACATGCCATAAAAATGGGTGTTCGCATCGGACAACAAGTTGTATCTTGCAATATGTTTTATGAAACAGAAGATAAGAAAAAACTTGTATCAAAAGCTTGGGATGATCGATTTGGCGTTGGCATGTGTCTAGAGATAATGAAAGAATTACAAAATATTAATCATCCAAATACTGTTATATGTGGAGCTACTGTTCAAGAAGAAGTAGGATTAAGAGGAGCAGTTGTTGCATCACAAATGATTCAACCAGATTTATTCATTACTATTGATGTTTCACCAGCAACTGATTTTATGAAAGAGCAAGGAAAATCGTCATGTAGTTTAGGTAAAGGATTTTTAGTTAGATTTTATGATCCTAAATGTATAATGAGTGCTCCATTACATAAATATTTCTTAGAAATTTCTGAAGAAAAGAATATACCTCATCAGTTATTTTTATCAATGGGAGCAACAGATGCAGCTAATGCTCAATTTGCGGGAAAAGGTATTTTTTCTTCAACATTAGGTCTACCAGGAAGATACATTCATACAACAGCATCTATGATTCATGTTGATGATATTAAAGCAGTTAAAGATATGGCTTTAGAGATTATCAAAACATTTGATAATGAAAAATTAAAACAATTAAAAGAGGAATTATAAAATGAAAGCATTAATAATAATGACAAATGGTTTTGAAGATGTTGAAGGATTAGCAACAGTTGATGTTTTAAAAAGAAGTGGTATAGAAGTAGTTTGTTGTGGCTTAGATCAAAAAAACATCATAACCCAATCAGGACATCATTTATCCTTAAATATTTTACTTAATGAAGTTGATATAAATAATTATGATTTTCTAATTATTCCTGGAGGAAGAGCCGTAAAAGAAACATTAGATAAAGATAAAAGAATTGATGATTTAATCGATAAATTTCTTTCTCAAAATAAAATGATTTGTAGCATATGTGCAGCACCATTATTAATTGGCAAAAGAGGCTATTTTAAAAATCATCAATATACATGTTTTCCAGGATGTGATGAAAGCATCAAAGAAGGCATTAATACTCATGAAGGAGTAGTGGTATCATTACCATTTATTACCGCAAAATCAATGTATTATTCAATTGATTTTGCCTTACAAATTATTGAAATTGTTCAAGGAAAAGCGCAAAGAGATAAAATATATAAACAAATTCGTGGGGAAATTTAAATATAAAATTTAATAAAAACACTACTGATAAAATCATCAGTATGTTTTTTATTTTGGAAAAAATACAATTTATAATAATATTAAGATAATAATTACTTATTTTTTGTTCTTTATTTTTACATAATGATTATAATTTAATAGGTGAAAAAATGAATAAACCACTTAATATTATTTTTCAAGGTGGAGGAATAAAAGGATTATCCTATATTGGTGCATTAAGATATTTAGATGAACAAAATATAAAAATAGGTAATGTTGCTGGAACAAGTGTCGGAGCAATTATTTCATCATTGATAGCAGCAGGATATGATTCATATGAATTAGAAGATATTATCAATCATTTACCATTATCTATTTTACTGCCTCCTAAAAAAGAAAATAAAGTTCGTTCAATGCTATATAATAAAGGTTTATATTCAATGAATCAATTAGAAAAATATTTAGATAATTTATTAATAATGAAAAATAAAAGATATTTTTCTGACTTTAAAGTAGGAAATAATTATAAAGTAATATTTATAACAACATGTTTAAAATTACGAAAAATATTTGTTTTACCCCATGATTTAAGTTTAATTGGGATTGATCCTGATGATTTTCAAATTGCAAAAGCAGCTTGTATGAGTGCATGTTTACCATTAGTTTATGAACCTTATAATATAAATGGTTATGTATTTTTAGATGGTGGAATTAGTGATAATTTTCCCATATGGTGTTATCCATCATCATTAGCATTGCAAGTTACAAATGAAAATCATTTTGAAAATTACATAAAAAAGAAAATATTTAAATCTCATAAAAGTTTTAATGATGCAAATATTCATCATGAAAATGTTGTGAAAATTGATACCAAAGAATTTAAAGCAATAGATTTTTCTAAAGGATTGAAAAAAAGATATTTGTTATATAATCGTGGTTATACTGCTATTAAAAATTATCATTTAAATTATTTAAAATATCTAAACAATGACTAAAATTAAAATAATGCTTGAAGAAAAAGAGAAAACGTGGTAAAATTAAACAAATTTCTATTTTACTAGAGGGTGGTAGAACTATGAATGAACAAATAAAGAAAAAACCGCGTAAAAAGGTTGAATCAACAGTTGATAATACAATTACAAAAGATACAACAAAAAAAGAAAAAACTGAAGTAAAACAAAATAATGTTCAAACAAATAATTTAACCCCAAGTAAAAATGTAGAAGAGATACAACCAAAAAAGAAAACAAAAGAAAATAATAATGCATTAGTTTTAGATAATATTAATACAAATGAACAAGTTGAAGTTGATACAAATGTAAACGCAAATGATGAAAATCAAACAATATCAATTGATCCTACTGCACCATATGAATTTAAAAGATTAAAAGATATTGATTTTCATATAGGTTTATCTGAACAAGAAGCTCAACAAAGAATAGCCCATGGATATTGTAATATTAACAATATTAAAACAACAAAAACAACATGGCAAATAGTTCGTGGCAATGTTTTCACATTCTTTAACATGTTATATTTAATTATCACTGTTTTATTATGCATTGCTCGTAGTTGGACTAATTTAACATTCTTAGCAGTTATTATTCCTAACTTAGTTTTAGGAATTGTTCAAGAATTAAGAGCTAAAAAAATGATTGAAAAATTATCTTTAGTATCAGCACCAAGAGCAATAGTAGTTCGTGATGGTGAACAAAAAGAAATTACAACTGGTGAAATTGTATTAGATGATATTATTCAATTTACAACAGGAAAACAAATAGTAACAGATAGTATTGTTTGTGATGGATCTGTGGAAGTAAATGAATCAATGATTACTGGTGAATCAGATGCTATTGTGAAAAACGTTGGTGATTTGTTATATTCAGGAAGTTATGTTACAAGTGGATCTTGTTATGCAAGAGTTGAAAATGTTGGTAAAGATAATTACATTGAAAAATTAGCAACAGAAGCAAAACAACAAAAAGAAAATCGTTCCGAATTATTAAAAACATTAAATTGGATTATTCGTATTATTGGTATATTAATTGTACCACTTGCTGCTGTTTTATTCTGGCGTGCATTTGCCCAAAGTCCAGATTTAGGTCTTTATGAAAAATTCCATAAATATATGCCAACAGTTGCTGGATCTATAATTGGTATGATTCCATCAGGATTATTCTTACTAACAACAATTGCTTTAAGTTTTGGTGTATATCGACTTGGAAAGAAAAATAATACATCAATTCAACAACTTTATTGTATTGAAATGTTAGCAAGAGTCGATATTTTATGTTTAGATAAAACAGGTACAATTACTGATGGAACAATGCGCGTTGTTGATTGCTTAGAAGTTAAAAATACAACTGATTATACAATACGAGAAATTGTTGGTTCAATGATGAATTCATTTGATGATACCAATGCTACAAGTGAAGCACTTATTAGATTCTTTGATGTTAATAAAGTATTAAAACCAATTCAAACTGTACCATTTTCATCTAAAAGAAAGTTTAGTGCTGTAACATTTGAAAATGCTGGAACATTTTATTTAGGTGCACCAGAATTTGTTTTAATTGATAATTATGATAAAGTTAAATCAAAAGTAGATCGTTTTGCTGCTCAAGCTTGTCGTGTTTTAGCTCTTGGTCATACATCAAGTCCATTAAAGGGAGAAACAATTCCTAAAAATGTTAAACCTATTGGCTTAATTGTTATACAAGATCATATCCGTGATGAAGCATATGAAACAATTGAATTTTTTAGAAACAATGATGTTGAAGTTAGAGTTATATCAGGTGACAATCCTTTAACAGTATCAGAAATAGCAAGTCGTGTTGGTATACCAAATGCTAATAGATATGTAAGTTTAGAAGGATTAACAGATGAAGAAGTTAAAGAAATTGCTTTTGATTATACAATTTTTGGTCGTGTAACTCCATCACAAAAAAAGGCACTTGTTGAAGCATTTAAGGAAAAGAAAAAAACTGTTGCAATGACAGGTGATGGTGTAAATGATATCTTAGCCTTAAAAGAAGCAGATTGTTCAATAGCAATGGCATCAGGATCAGAAGCAACAAGAAATATTGCTAATATTGTATTGATGGATTCTAATTTTTCATCAATGCCAGCAGTAGTTGCTGAAGGAAGAAGGGTTATTAATAATATTCAAAGAACATCAACATTGTTCTTAGTCAAAACAATATTTACAATATTATTAACAATTTTATATTTATGTCTAGGAACAAATTACCCATTTGAAGTATCCCAACTTCTTTTAATTGAAGCATTAATTATAGGTTTCCCAGCTACAATTATTTCTTTATTACCAAATAAAGAAAAAGTACAAGGAAGATTTATTTCTAATGTCTTAAAATCAGCTTTGCCAGGTGCATTAACTGTATTATTATTCCATGGAGCTTTATATGCTTGTGGAAAATTTGTTCCTGAATTTGGTTGGTTTAGTAATAATGGCGAATATTTAACAAGTTATGTTACAATGGCATTGCTTGTTACAATTGCTACAACATTAACAGTTTTATATCGTATGTGTAAACCATTTAATTGGATTAAATTAATTGTATTTTCCATTTCATTAATTGGTAGTATTGTTATTATTGTTCTTTGTGGCACAGGTACAGGATTTGGTGATTTCTTAAATGGTTTAATGAAAATTCAATGGCCATTAGGTGCAACAGCTGAAGATGCAAATAAACTTGTTCAACTTGCTAATGTCTTAATGCTTATTTTAATGATTTTATTAATTAATCCGGTTATGAATTTAATGGAAACAGCAATTGGTAAAATATTAAAAGTTAAATTATAATATTAATATATCAAAGTCTTAAACAAATTTAAAATATAGGAATAGGATATTAACAAACCTATTCTTTTATTTTTAGTTTTGTTAAAAAAATAAATTATAATTTTACCAAATAATAAAATTCTTGATAATTATTAAACATTCTTGATTAAGACTTAACCATAGCTTTAAAAAGTATCAACAATCAATACGAAATATCTTGCAATTTTCAATAAAATGTGATAGAATACTAAAGTATGAATTGATACAATTCATCCTTGCTTTCATTAGAAAGCCATTAGACCAGAAGGAGGTGTCAAGATGAAAAAGTATTTAGGTATGTACATTCTTCGTCCTGACTTTACTGAAGAACAAATTAAATCTACTATAGAAGATTTAAATAAAATTTTCACAGATCGTGGTGGAGAAATTCTTTCAGTTGAGGAATGGGGAATTAAAGATTTAGCATATGAAATTCAAGATTTCAAAAAAGGTTATTATGTTAAATTTTTTGTAAATGCTGGAAATGATGCTGTAGCTGAATATGATCGTATTTGCAACATCAAAGAAGGCGTAATAAGACATATTTTAGTTAAAGACTAATTAGAGGAGAATGATCATGAATAAAGTTATTCTTATCGGAAGATTAACAAAAGATCCAGAATTAAAAAAAGTTAATGGCGATGTAAGTGTTGTTTCTTTTGCACTTGCTGTAAATCGTAATTATCAAAGTCGCAATGGTGAAAGAGAAGTTGACTTTATTAATTGTGTTGCTTGGCGAAATCAAGCTGAAAATCTAGCAAAGTACATTCGTAAAGGAGCACAAATAGCTATTGAAGGAAATTTACAAACTCGAAAAATAACTGATAATAATGGAGTTACTAGAACATTAACAGATGTAGTTTGTGATCAAATTCATTTCATAGAACCTCGACGTCGTGATACAGGATATGATGATTTAAGTCAACTAGAAATTCCACCAGTAAGAGAGGAAAAAAATCAAAACATTCCTCAAGAAAATCCATTTGCAGATCTTGTTACTAATAATGATATCTCAGATGATGATTTACCATTTTAATATAGGAGGGTTTTAAAATGCCAGGCTTTCGTCCAAAAAAGAAAAAAAGCTGTTATTTTACAGATCATAAAATAGAAAAAATTGATTTCACAGATCAAAAATTGTTAGAAAGATATATTTCTGATCGTGGAAAAATTTTACCTAGACGTGTTACAGGAACAAAAGCAATTTATCAAAGAGAATTAGCAATTGCTATAAAACGTGCACGTCATATGGCATTATTACCATTTGTAAAAGAATAGTAAATAAATGATAAGAGTTCTAGATAACTAGGGCTCTTTTATTTCTTTATGATACTTTACAACCTTCATTCTTTTTGTTATAATTAAATTATCTTTAATATGGAGGTAATTATGAAATATAAAAAAGATACATATCGTTATTTAATTATTTCAATTATTTATATAATTGCTATTTTATTTGCATCATTGTGTATATATTTTTTACCACTTCCTTTATGGAGTTCTATTTTAATTGCTGATATAGTTGCAACAATAATTGTTTTTATTTTTAGTTTAATATTTAAAAATGCTTCAATATATGATCCATATTGGAGTATTCAACCTATTATAATTATTGTAGCTTTAATGATTATAAAAAGGAATTTTAGTATAGCTAATATTTTATTAATATGTGCTATATTTATATGGGGTATTAGATTAACATTAAATTGGGCATATACATGTCATGGATTACAAGAAAAATATCAAGATTGGCGTTACACAATGTTACATGAAAAAACAGGTAAATATTATATTTTGATTAATTTTTTAGGAATACATTTAGTTCCAACTCTTATTGTTTATTCATGTATGTTTCCTGTTATTATGACATTTGATAAATTAACTAATATAAATATTGGATGTATTATATTTTTTATTGTATGTTTATTAGCTATATTTTTAGAAGGACTTGCTGATTGTACAATGCATAAATTTAAGAAAAATAAAACAACATCATTTATTCGTAAAGGGGTATGGAAATATTCAAGACATCCTAATTATTTAGGAGAAATAACATTTTGGTGGGGAATTAGTTTATTTGTAATATGTTTAAAACCAACATTTTGGTGGATGATGTTTGGTGCATTACTTAACACATTATTATTTTTATTTATTAGTATTCCAATGTCTGATAAACATCAATCAAGAAAAGAAGGATTTAATCTTTATAAAATAAATACTAGAATGTTATTACCAATTTATAAAAAACAAACAAATGAATAGCTTATTTTTTGACAATTTTTTTATTTTTTGTTATAATATTCTAAAATAATTTATTATTTTTCATTAGTAGTTTCTTTTTTTAAAAAGAATCATAAAATATAAAGAGGAGTAATAATTTAATGGAAACAGAAAGTAAAAAAATAAAAAAGAAAAGCAAATTTTCTAAATATTTAGAATCTAAAGGATTTTCTTTATTTGGTTTTGTTTGCTTAATCTATTCAAATTTAATAATTATTTCAAGTGTTATATTATTTTTTTTCACAGATAGTAGTAGTATTAAAAGTAGATTAGCTTTCAATGCACTAGAAAGTTTCATGATGATTGTATATTTATTATTTCCAATATTTGTCCGTAAAACATTAAAAATTGAAATACCAAAATTAATGTTAACTATTTATATTGTATTTTGTGCATCAGCACAAATATTAGGAGAAATCATGGATTTCTATGGAAGAATTCCTTGGTGGGATTCTTTACTACATGGCTTTTCAGGAGTATTATTGGGGGTATTAGGATTTATTCTCATTAATACAATTAATAATATTGAAAAAACTCATATTAAATTAAATCCAATATTTATTTCAATTGCTGTTGTATGTTTTGCTGTTACATTAGGAGTATTGTGGGAATTAATTGAATATTCAATTGATGGAATATTTGGTTCTAATATGCAACAATTTATGGAATCAACTTCAGGAACATTAGTTGGTGGTGAAGATATTCCATTACAAGGACACGATGCATTAACAGATACTATGAAAGATTTATTTTTAGATACCTTTGGTGCAACAATTATTGCTGTTATTGGATATTTCCAATTGAAACATGAGAAAAAAGGATTTACTCATACTTCATTAAAAATTATTCATGAAAATAATTTAAAAGTCGATAATTCAACTGATGAAATATTAATAGAAAAAAATGATAATAAAGATAATATAGAAAATATAGAATCAAAAATAAATCAATCTAAAGAAGAATAAAAAATTAACTTGTACATATATTATAGTAGACTTTCTAAAATAAAAAGGAGTATTACTATAATGAAAAATGTTTTATGGAAGAAAATTATTTTCTTTATCATTGTTTTATTTTTATTCATTTTCCCTAGCTTTTTATTTCGTAAAGATGTTTCTTTTTATAAAGAAATATCATTACCATCATTTGCTCCTAAACCAATAATATTTGGCATTGTTTGGACTATTCTTTATGTAATTCAATCTTTATATATTACATATGTTTATTTTAATATATTCAAAGTTAATTCCTTTTCAACAAATGATAAAAAGAATTTAGAAATATTATTAATAATTAATTTTATTTTTAATATTCTTTATATGCCAATATTTTTTAAATTCCATTTATTATTTGGTAGTTTATTAATTTGTACATTTGTTTTATTGTCTTTATTATTAATTATTATTAAAAGTAAAGAAATGAAAATCAAATATTGGTATTTAGAAATACCATACTTAATTTGGGCTATCTTTGCTACTATATTAGCAGGATTTATCTTTTTCATAAATTAGGGAAAATATGAAACTTAATGACCAATTATTCATGGTATTAAGTTTTTTCTTTTGAAATTATTTTACAAATAAGCAAAACTGTGGTAGAATACTATATATAATAAAAAAGTTTGGTGAAAAAAAATGAAAACTTTAAAACGATATCAATTTTTAATTATTATTTTAATTGTTGCATCTTTAGCAGTTTCTATATATGGCTTTTTAAATGAAGATGTAATACCATCAGTAGTACGTTATATATGTGTATTTATTTTTGGTTTCACAATTAGTTTAGAAATACTTCTTCAATCAGCATTTAAAAGTGTTAAAAAAATGATATATCTTGAAAAGAAAATGGACTTATGGAATAATATTTCATATCGAGTTAAAAATGCTGGAGAAACATCTTTTAATGAAATGCCTATTGGTATTATTATTTTTGATGATGATTTTGTTATTGAATGGGCTAATAATTATGCAAAAAACATTTTTATGAGTTCACTTGTTGAAAGATCATTTGTTAATTTAAATGAAGAATTTGCCCAACTTGTTGAAAAAAGACAAGATACATTTGTTGTTACATTATATGGTAAAGTATATTTATGTCGTCATATGTTACGTGACCACGTTATATATTTAACTGATATAACTGAAGAAACAAATATTCAAACAAGATATCGTGATAGAACATTAGCTTTAGGTGTTTTGAATTTGGATAACTTAGATTTAGCTACATCAACATTAGATGCCCAAGAAAAATCATTACAAATGTCTAATTTGATTGGTATATTATCTGATTGGGCAGAAGATAACAATGTATGTATAAAAGGTTATAGTGAAGAAAGATATTTATTAGTTATGGATTATCAAACATTACAAGCATTAATGAAAAAAGAGTTTGGTATATTAGTATCTATTAAAGAATATTGTGAAAAAGAAAATATTAGAATGACAGCAAGTATTGGTATTGCCTGTATGGATGTATCAGCAACACAATTAATAGATATTGCCACAGAGCAATTAGAAATGGCACTTAATCGTGGTGGTAATCAAGCTATAGTAAAAATAAATGATGATATTCATTATTTTGGTGCTAAAAGTGAAGCTTTTGAAGTACGTACTCCTGTATACATTCGTGTTAAAACAGAAGAATTAATTGATTGTATTAAAAAGTCTAATAAAGTATTTATTTTAAGTCATCGTGATATGGATGCAGATGCCTTTGGGTCTTCTCTTGCCGCTTTAAAAATTGCTGTTGCATGTGGAGTAGATGCTAAAATAATTTTAGATGAAAATTTAATTGATGATACAGTCAAAACAATATTTGGTAAAATAAAACAAAGTCATATAAATTTATTAGATTATTTTATTCCATCAACAAAAGCTTTAAAAGAAATAGATGATAATGCATTGTTAATTCTAGTTGACTGTCAATATCAATATTTGTTAATGAATGATAAAGTATTAAAAAAAGCTAATCGTGTTGCTATTATTGACCATCATCGTCGAAATGCTGAAGCAATTAATCGTTTTGAATTTTTATATACTCAACCATCATCTTCATCAGCAGTTGAGTTATTAATGGAAATGTTAGAATATATAAATCATAATAAAATTGAAATTACTTCAATTGAAGCAACATGGATGTTAATTGGTATAGTTATTGATACTAATAATTTCACATATCACACAACATATCGTACATTTATTGTATTAGCAAAACTACAATCATTTGGTGCAGATATGGCTGTAGCCCAAGGATTCTTACGTGAAAAATTTGAAGATTATACAAAACGTATGTCTATCTTAAATAATGTCATTTCTTTAGAAGGTGGATATGCCCTTGCTATGTGTGATGATTCTATTTATGAAAGAGCATTTTTAGCTAAAATATCTGATACACTTATTAAAATTAATGAATATAAAGCTGCGTTTTGTATCGGTAAGTTAGAAAAGAATGTTATTGGTATTAGTGCAAGAAGTTTAGATGAAGTAAATGTTCAAGTATTAATGGAATATTTAGGTGGTGGGGGACATTTCAATATGGCTGCTACTCAATTGCGTGATATAACTCTCGAAGAAGCAAAAGAAAAATTAATAAATTGTTTAAAAGAACATAAAGATGTAGGAGGAAAATCGATGAAAATTATTTTAACAAAAGATGTTAAAGGAAAAGGAAAAGTCAATGATGTCATTGATATTCCTGCTGGTCATGCTAATTATTTATTACGTAGTGGTCAAGCAATTGAAGCTACACCTGACAATATCAAACAATTAGAAATGAGTCGTGTACAAGAACAAGTTGAACAAGAACGTATTTTAAAAGAAATGCAAGAATTAAAGAAAAAAGTTGATGCAGCTAGTGTCAAAGTACAAGTAAAAGTTGGTTCATCTGGTAAATTATTTGGTAGTGTTAGTACAAAAGAAATTGTTGAAGAATTTAAATTACAAAATGGTATTGAATTAGATAAAAGGAAAATCATCTATGATAAAAATATTGATGCTCTTGGCACATATAAAATACCAATCCAATTGCATAAAGAAGTAACAGCTACAATTACTTTATATGTTGTTGAAAATGGGGCAAAATAATGGAAAACCAAAAAAAAATTCCTCAAGCATTAGAAGCTGAAATTTATTTACTTGGTTGTATTTTTATTAAACCAGAAATAACTGGTGAAATATTAAATCAAGTTGATAGCAAAGATTTTTATTCCCAAAAAAATCAAAACATCATGCAAGCTATTCAAAATATATATGAAGCAAAAAGACAAATTGATGAAGTAACAATCATTGATGAATTAAAGAGAATGAATGTCTTTGAAGCTAGTGGAGGAATAGAATATTTATATGAAATAATTAATAGTGTTCCTAATGTTGCCAACCTTGAAGCATATATTGAAATAATTCATCAAAAGAAACTTGAAAGATATTTATTAGAAGTTGTTCGTAAAATAAGTGATAATATTTTAGATGGTAATATGGAATTTTCTGAATTACTTGTTAAATCTGAACAGCAATTAATGGATGTTATTAATCGTCAGCGTATTGAAGACATGAAACGTCTTGATTTATTAACTGAAGAAGTAATTGATATTATTGAAGCTAACAAAAATAAAGAAGGAAATTTAGTTGGTTTAGATACTGGATATCAAGATTTAAATACTCTAACAGCTGGATTTAAACCAGGTGAATTAATAATTTTAGCTGCTCGTCCTAGTATTGGTAAATCAACATTAGCATTAAATTTTGCTGCTAATGTTTGTCGAACAGAAAAAAGTGTCGCATTGTTTTCTTTAGAAATGGGTAGTGACCAATTAATAATGAGATTATTGAGTACTTTTTCAGGAATAGCATTAAATAAAATAGTTTCAGGTAAATTAGATAATGAAGAAATGAATATGTTAATGCAAGCCCAAACTACTATTAATAAATTTTCATTATATATTGATCAATCATCAACAACTAATTTACGAGATATAAGATCTAAATGTCAAAAACTTGCTCGTGAAAATAAATTAGATTTAATTGTAATTGATTATTTGCAATTGTTAAGTAGTGGAGAAAATAGAGCAAATCGTGTTGATGAAGTTGGACGTATTAGCCGTGGATTAAAAGAAATGGCAAGATTATTTAAAGTTCCTATCATTGCTTTATCACAATTATCTCGTTCTATTGAACAAAGAGAAGATAAAAGACCAGTATTAGCTGATTTACGTGAATCAGGTAGTATTGAACAAGATGCTGATATTGTTATGTTTTTACATCGTGAAACTGCGAAAAAGACGGATGGCGAAGATACTACTAAAACAGTTCATAGTGCAAAAACTGAGTTAATTGTTGCGAAAAATCGTCAAGGTATGACAGGAAGTGTTAATTTGATTTTCAAAGGTGCACAAAGTCAATTTGTTAGTGAAAAATCGCAAGATAGAAAAAATTCGGAGGATAAATAAGTGTTTAATAGATTAGAATTAATCGAGAAACGTTATAATCAAATTAATGATGAACTACAAACAGTAGAAGTAGCATCAGATGTTAAAAAAATGACAGCATTAATGAAAGAACTTCGATCTTTAGAAAAAACTGTGGAAACATATAGAGAATATAAAAAAACTGTTCAATCATTAAAAGATTTAAAAGAATTATCTAAAGAAGAAGATCCTGAAATAGCAGAAATGGCTAAAATAGAACTAGAAGAACTTAAAGGAAAAGATTTAGAATTAGAAGATAAATTAAAAATATTACTTCTTCCTAAAGATGAAAATGATGATAAAAATGTTATCGTGGAAATTCGTGGTGCTGCTGGTGGCGATGAAGGAAACATTTTTGCTGCTGATTTATATAGAATGTATAGTAGATTTGCGGAAGCAAAAGGATGGAAAGTTGAAGTAATGGATTCTCAAGAAACAGCTTTAGGTGGATATTCATTAATAGAATTTATGATTTCTGGGGAAGGTGTTTATTCTTTTATGAAATATGAATCAGGTGCTCATCGCGTTCAACGTATTCCTGTAACTGAATCTAATGGAAGAATTCAAACATCTACAGCAACTGTTCTTGTAATGCCTGAAGCTGAAGAAACAGAAGTAGAATTAAATATGGAAGATGTTCGTATTGATACATTTTGTGCATCTGGACCAGGTGGACAATGTGTAAATACAACTAAATCAGCTATACGTGTTACCCATATTCCTACAGGTATTGTCGTTTCATGTCAAGATGGAAAATCACAACATGAAAATAAAGCTAATGCTTTAAAAGTTTTAAAAGCTCGTTTATATGATAAAATAATGTCTGATAAAGCTGAAGCTGAAGGAAAAGAAAGACTTGCGAAAATTGGTCATGGCGATAGAAGTGAAAAAATTAGAACATATAATTATCCCCAAAATCGTGTAACTGATCATCGTATTGGATTCACTATCCAACAATTAGATAGAATAATGGAAGGTAAATTAGATCCTGTTATTGATGCTTTAATTCAAGAAGATCAAAAAAGATTATTAGCAGGAGAAAAGAATAATTAATTATATAATATAAATTTGAAGAGTTAATTTCTATTTAAGTTAACTCTTTTTATAAAATATAAATTTAAAATGATTGATTTATTTATCATTCAATGGTAAAATATTATAGTGAAAAAAGAATAATTATGGATATAATAATATGAAATATTATGAATTAATTGAACATTATAAAAAAATAATAAATAATGAAAATTTAGAAATTGAAGCTATATATTATATTATTGAAGAATTATGTCATATAACAAGAAGTGAATTGTTATTAAATAAAAATGAAGAAATAAATGATACCATAAAAAATAAAATTATTAATATAATTGATAATTATATTAATAATCATATTCCTGTTCAATATTTAATTGGCTATAGTTATTTTTATGGTTATCGTTTTATTGTGAATAATAATGTTTTAATTCCTCGATTTGATACAGAAATAGTAGTTGATAAAATATTAGAAGAAGCAAAAAAAAATAATATTAAAACAATTGTTGATATAGGTACAGGATCAGGATGTATTGCAATTGTTTTAAAAAAAGAATTATCTAATACAAATATTTATGCAATTGATATTTCTCATGAAGCCATTGAAGTTGCTAAAGAAAATCAAAAATTAATGAATGTTGATATAACATTTATAGAAAATGATTTATTAAATAATATTAACATGAAGTTTGATATGATTGTATCAAATCCACCATATATTGATATTAATGATTCTATATCTGATGTAGTAAAAGATCATGAACCATCAATTGCATTATTTAGTCCTAATCATGGATTATATCATTATGAAAAAATATTAGAACAATCTAAAAATTGTTTAAATAAAAATGGAATTATTGTTTTAGAAATTCCTTCAACAAGAACTAATGAATTAATAGAAATAGTTAAAAAATATTATCAAAATTGTGAAGTATATCAAGATTTAAATCACTTAAATCGAGTTATGGTTATAAGGACATAATAGAAAGGAGTTACTATGTATCGTTTTTTAACAGTCTTATTTTCTTTATTTTATTTATTAATGCCAATTTCATCAGGTGTTGTCGATGATAAAATTGAAACATTTAATAATGAAATAAAAAACGGATATGAATGTTATTATGTTGTTGATTCATTCAGTAATATTAGTTATTCATTTAAAGTAGTTTTAGGAACATATCAAGATGAAGTAACATCTAGCTTTATTTTAGTTTCTGAAAATCCTCTTGAATTTTATATTAATATTATTAGTAATAATGAATATTATACAATAGATAGTGATGAAAGAGGAGATTATATTGCTTATGCGTTACCTTTATCAAAAGATATGCAAATATTGATTGTTGATGAAGAAGGTATTACTCGATTTAGTGAAAGCATTGAATATTATAATGATGCTCAAGAATTTAAAGAAAAAAATTTATTATTAGAAATTGGTGAAAACAATGGTTTAACACCAACAAAATTAAAAGGTACAAATCCTAATTTAAGTTTCACTGTTTTGATATTAGTTTTTGTTATTATTATCTTTATTTGTTTAGTTGTTTTATTTTTATTTTTAATCTTTAAAAAAGGCTTATTTAATTCAGAAAAAAGAAAACAGGGCATTCCTCAATATACAAGATATTATACATATAATAACAATGTTAATAATAACAATGTTAATAATGCTAACAAGCCTTATGTTGAAGCAGAAGTTGTTGATGAAAAAATTGTTGAAGAAAATGTTGATAAACCTAAAAATAATCATGTATATGATCGTCATGGAAATTATGAAGAAGATATCGAAATCAAAGGAAATATTGATGAAATATTTGCCAAAAAAGGCTTATCTAGAAATTATAGTTCAATGACAGAAAATGAAAAAAATACAATTATGCTTGAATTAATGCATTTAAGAGATAATAAAGAAATTTCTCAAGAACAATATCAACAGGAGATCATTAAGTTATGGAGTTAGTAACTCTTGACGAACTTTTAAAAAAAGATATTAATGGTAAAATAATATGTTTTCCAACTGATACTGTTTATGGAATTGGGGCTAAAATAAATGATTTAAAAGCGATTGAAAAAATTTATCAAATGAAACATCGTGATGATAAAAAGCCATTAGCTATTTTATGTCCATCACCTAATATTGATGAATATGTTGATGATATCAGTCCAATTGCTTCTGAATTAATTAATAAATATTGGCCAGGTGCTTTAACGTTAATCTTTAAAAGAGGTAAAGCAATTTCTAAAAAAGTTACAAGAGGATTAGATACTGTAGGTTTACGGATGCCTAATTCATTTATAGCTTTACAAATTCTAAAAAAATTTGGTTTAATGGCTACAACATCGGTTAATATTAGTGGTAGTAATGCTTTAAATGACATAACTAGTATTACAAATCAATTTGCTAATTTTATCGATTATATTGTGAAAGATGAAGCTACATTTTCATCTGTTTCATCAACAGTTGTTGATGTAACAACATCTTTACCTAAAGTCTTAAGACAAGGTAATATTATTATATAAAAAAATAAACACAAATTATTAATACTTTTTCATGAATAAATATCCAAATAATGGTAATAATATCATTAAAGGGATGGTGTTATTTATGAAGAAGTATTTTGTTTTAATTAGTTTAATTATAATTTTTATTTGTCTTTTATCTAAAGATAGTCAAATGAGAATTAGAGTAATAGCTAATTCTGATGAAGTAAATGATCAAATACTTAAAAAAGAAATTGTTCATCAATTACAAAAGCAAACATTAGATTTAAACAATTTAGACATAATTAAAGAACAAGTATCATATATTGTAAAGTCCAATAATTACAACTATACAGTAGATGTGAAAATTCAAACCCAAAAATTTGATACCAAATATTATGAAGATCAAATAATTAAAGGTGGAAAATACAAAACATTAGTTATTACTTTAGGTAAAGGTGAAGGAGCTAATTATTGGAGCTTACTTTATCCTGAATATTATGGTGTTGGATTTGAAGAAGTAAATACAGGAAATGTTACTTATTCTTTTTGGTTATTGGAAAAATTTAAGAGTTTTTTCTAATGGAGGTTTGTATGGAGATTGTAGCGATGAATAATGAACTACAACCAATTGCTCATAAGTTTTTAGATTTAATTGAAGGATGTGTTATTGAAGAAGAAATATTAGCAAACGCATCAGTTATTTTAGACAATAATCAAATTATAGGTATGATGTCTTTTGAACAATTTGGTTATATTGGTTTAATACGTTATTTTATATTTAAAAAATCAATTGATTCCACATTAACAATTGATTTATTAAATCATGTAATACAAAATGCGAAAGCACATCACATTGATAAATTAATTAGTATTGTATCTAATCAAGAAGTAGAAGAAGTATTTAAATTATTAGGTTTTCAAGAATGTGATAAAAATAATATTTATATAGACGAAACAATATTTTCCAATACAGAATATAAAAATTCAAAAGTATACATACTTCATTTATAAATAATTATCTAATTAAAGTAGCAGTCTAGCATTGCTATTTTTTTATAGCTTTTTTTAAAATTCTATGATATAATAGAAAAAAAGAATGAAAGAGGTATTGTTATGACGATAAGTGTTGCTAGTGATCATGGAGGATATGAAAGAAAAACACAAATTGTTGAATATTTAAAGCAAAAAGGATATGAAGTATTAGATCGTGGTTGTATTGATAAAACAAGTGTTGATTATCCAATATATGCCCAAAAAGTTGCTCTAGATATTCAAAACAAAGTAGCAAATTTTGGCGTCTTGATTTGTACAACAGGAATTGGCATGAGTATAAGTGCTAATAAATTTAAAGGAATAAGAGCAGCATTAGTCACAAATCTAGAAAGTGCTAAATTAACTCGTGAACATAACGATAGTAATATTATATGTTTAGGTGCTAAATATACAAATGAAAGTGATGCTAAAGAATTTGTTGATGCTTTTATTGAACAACCATTTGCTCATGGAAGACATGAAAGAAGAGTACAATTAATTGAAAAACAGGAGAATGAAACATGGGGAAATTAGTCATTTTTGATCATCCATTAATTCATCATAAATTATCGATTATTCGTAATGAATTGACTACACCACAAGATTTTAGAAATGCCGTCTCAGAAATTGCATCTTTAATGACTTATGATATTACAAAAGAATTACCAACTAAAGATGTTAATATTAAAACACCAGTAGCAATAGCTAAATGTAAACAATTAACTAAAGATGTTGTCATTGTACCAATATTACGCGCAGGACTTGGCATGGTTGATGGAATTCTATCGGTTATTCCCCAAGCTAAAGTAGGACATATTGGTTTATATCGTGATGAAAAAACATTAGAGCCACATGAATATTATTGCAAACTTCCTGATGGAGTAACTAATGCTAATGTATTATTAGTAGATCCAATGTTGGCAACTGGAGGAAGTGTAAGTTATGCAATTCATTTATTAAAACAACTTGGTATTAAAAAACTGTGTTATGTTGGTTTGGTTGGTGCACCAACTGGTGTAGAAAGAATTCAAAAAGACCATCCAGATGTTGATATATATCTTGCTTCATTAGATGAGAAATTAAATGAAAATGGATATATTGTCCCAGGACTTGGTGATTGTGGAGATAGATTATTTGGTACTAAATAACATTAGGAAATTTTCCTTTATAAATATCTAATATATAATATAATAAATATAAGAAGCAAAAGATAAAAACTATAAATATTTTATATTCTTATTTATTATCAATATTTTTAAAAGTAAAAAATAAAAATAATTGATAATATATAAATAGGAGGTATAGGTATGTTTATAGAAAAAATTAAAAAATGTTTTAATGAACATCGCAAGATAATTCAAATAAGCATTATTGTATTCATTCTTTTTGCTTCTTATTTTGTTTATAAAGGAATTGTAAAAACAAATGCTCATAATTTAGATAATTCTTCTTCTGCAAATTTACCTGTAAAAGATGTCCAAATCGATGAAAGAATTTTAGTACAAATTACTGGTGAAGTTAATAAACCTGGAGTTTATGAAATGAATAATAATGATAGATTACAAGATCTTATTCAAATAGCTGGAGGATTTACCAAACATGCTGATAAAGAGGCAATTAATTTAACACAAAAATTAACTGATGAAATGGTTATACAAATCCCGAGAAAAATAGATTTTATAACATCTGATACAAATAATAAAATTTCTCTTAATAAAGCAACATTAGAAGAACTTGTTAGTGGCTTAAATGGTATTGGTATTTCTAAAGCCCAAAAAATTATTGATTATCGTAATCAACATGGAAAATTCACTTCAATTGAACAATTAAAAGAAGTATTAACAGAATCAACATTTGAAAAAATAAAAAATGATGTGACATTATGAAATTACTTAGAAAATTAATATATTCTAAGTGGTATACAACTTGTTTAAACAATTGGTTTTTAATTGCTATTGGTATTATTCTTTTTTTATTATCTTGGAATTATCCAATATGTTATATATTTTTAGGATTATATTTATTTTATTTAATCAAAAATAATAAAATAATTTTTCTTACAACAATTATTTTAATATTACTATTTTTGTTTTTATTACTTTTTTTATATTTATCATATCACCAAACAACAACAAATAAAATAGATGGAGTAGTAGTTTCTATTGAAGAGAAAGAATATTATCAAGAAATAATAGTCCAAAAAGGAATAAAGAAAATATTAGTTAGAAATAAAACACCAATGGATATAACAATTGGTATGAAAATAGAAGTAGAAGGAATAAATAAAAAAATAGATCAAAATCATCTTCCTTATGGATTTAATTATCAAACATATTTAAGTCATAATGGCATAATAAAAATCATTGAAGCAACAGATATTAATATAAAAGGTAAAACATTTCGATTATCAATTTTAAGAACATATGTCCAAAAATATTTTCAAAAACATTTTAGTAATGAATCATTAATATTATTAAATGGATTAATTTTAGGTGATACAAGTGGATTTAGTGATGAATTAAATAGTGCCATTCAAAAAAATGGTATTGTTCATTTATTTGCCATATCAGGATTACATGTAAGTTTATTTGTTTCTTTTTTAGGATTTATTTTATCTTTTTTTCATCTAAAAGAAGAAAAACAAATTATACCAATTATTGTTTTTTTAATCATATATGTCATTATTACTGATTTTTCACCTTCAATTTTAAGAGCTGCAGGAATGTATATATTTTCTTTTTTAAATAATAAATATAAACTAAAGCTTTCTTCCCTTGATCGAGTAAGTATATTATTTATTATTCTTTTAATATATCATCCATATTGGATGTATCATTTAGGATTTATTTTATCATTTTTAGTTTCTTTCTTTATTATTTTATTTAGCCCATTAATTCAAAATAAATCAAATATTATGCAAAGTTTTTTAATAAGTTTAGGTTCAATTATTATTACATTCCCTCTTGTTATAAATCGTTCATATGAAATTAATTTATTATCACCATTTGTTAATGTAATTGCCATAAGTGTTGTAACATGTCTTATTTTACCTGCTTCCATTTTAGTCTGTATATTTCCTTTTTTTAATTATATTTATAGTATTTTAGTCACTTTCTTTTTATCTTTTGTTCAATTATTTTCATTTGTTTCATTGACAATTCCTTTTCCTCATTTCACATTTACTAATTCTTGTTTCTATTATATTTTATTAATATCTATAATTTGTTTAATTAAGAAAAAGAAAATAAAAATATATCTAAGTATTATATTAATAAGTTTTCTTACTTTGTTTTCATTTTTTGGTCATGTTTCCTCTTTCCCAACAATCCAATTTTTAGATTTATATAATGGTGATAGCACAATAATTACTAATAGAAATAAAGTTATTATCATAGATACAGGTGATGGAAGTAATGATGCTCTTTCAACATATTTAAAAGCCAAAGGAATAAGAACAATTGATTGTTTAATATTAACTCATGAACATAATGACCATACAGGTGAAGCAATAAAATTAATAAAAGAATTTAATGTTCATAAAATTATTATAAGTGCATATAATGATATTGACCTTGCTACAAAAAATGTTATAAAAGTTAAAAAAGGTGACACCATTAATGTTGGTAATATTACCTTTAATGTTTTACATCCTGATAAACGTTATAATGATGAAAATGATAATAGTATCGTATTATATACTAATATTTTAAATACAAAATTTTTATTTACTGGTGATGCATCAATAGCAATTGAAAATAAATTATCAATAAGTTCAATTGATGTATTGAAAATTGGACATCATGGTAGTAAAACTTCTACATCAGAAACATTTATAAAAAATATTCATCCTAAATATGCTATTATAATGACAGGAAGAGTAAGTACATTTGCTTTTCCTGATCAAGAAGTTATTGATATATTAAATAAATATCATGTTATTATTTATCGCACAGATCTCGATTCAACAATCACATTAAAAAAAATTAATAATCAATGTATATTTCAAACAATGCGGTAAATAATATAATAGCAATACATAAATTTTATGTTTATGTATTGACATTCTTTTGTCCATTAGAAAAATATAAAAAATAATAATTTTATATTTTCTAATGAGTATATATGAAAATGTCCAAGAAGTTCTTGGACATTTTTCTCATTTTATGGTATACTAATAATGAAAAGAGGATGGCATATGGCAAATAATATTTTCTTATTTTTAGGAAGCGAAGAACTTATGATCAAAAATAAAATTGAAAAATTAGTTGCTTCCGTTTCAACGAATTCTTATAACATTACAACATATGATATGGAAGAAAACAATGTTTCAATGGCAGTTCAAGATGCTATGACAGCGCCATTTATGACAGATTATAAAGTTGTTATTATTAAAAATCCTACTTTTCTAACGAAAGAAAAAAGTAGTATTGAGCACAAACTTAATCTTTTTGAACAATATTTAGATCATCCTGTTGAGGAAACATTTTTTATTATTGATGCAACATTGATGGATTTAGATGATAAAAATGAATTAGTCCAAAAATTAAAGAAAAAAGCACAAATATCAGATACAAAAGAATTAAGTGAAATAGAAATTAAGGGATGGTTAAAAAGACAATGTGCTTTATTGGATGTTTCTATCGATGATAGTGCTATTGAACTATTTTTTAATCGTGTGGGAAGTAATATGATTTATGCCCAAAATGAATTAAATAAAGTATTTAATTATATTGGTGATAAAAAAAATATTACTTTAAAAGATATTTCCCTAGTTGTTTCAAAATCAATTGAAACAAATGTATATGATTTAATTAATGCAATAATGACTAAAGAAAAAAATAAAATTGTTGCGGTATATCAAGATTTAATAAGAAGTGGTAAAGATCCTATTTTACTTTTTAATTTAATTTCAAAATTCATGAGAGAAATTTATACGACATCTTCAATGCTACAAGCAAATTATAAACAAGCTGATATTGCCCAAAAGATGGGTGTATCAACTGGAAGAGCTTATTATTTAGTTAAGGACGCAAGAAGTTTTCCTTTAAAAGTAATTGAAGAAAAGATTATTGCTTTAGGTGAATTAGATTATCAAATTAAAACAGGGCAAATTGATAAAACAACTGGTTTAGAATTATTCTTATTTACTTTATAAATATATAGGAGAGAAGATATATGAATAAACAAATTAAAAGAGAAATATTGACAAGAGAAAGATCGTTGTTTCATGAAAATAATATCAATATTGATGAAACAATATTTGATCAAGGTGAATCACCTTTAAAAGAATGTAATAATGTCTTTGTACAAAATAGTATGTTTAAATATAAATATCCATTTTGGTATAGTAATAATATTAATGTTGATAATTCAACTTGGTTTGAACAAGGAAGAGCTGGTGTATGGTATTCTAATAATGTACACATTACTAATTCAATAATTGAAGCACCTAAAAATTTTCGTCGTTGTAATAATATAAAACTAGAAAATATTAATATGCCAAATGCCCTTGAAACATTATGGAATTGTCATAACGTTAATTTAAATCACATTAACGCTCAAGGTGAATATTTTTTAATGAATTGTTATGATGTTGCTGTTGAAGATTTAAATCTAATTGGTAATTACCCTTTTGATGGATGTAAAAATGTCACAGTTAAAAATAGTCATTTACTTTCAAAAGATGCTTTTTGGAATTGTGAGAAAGTGACTGTGGAAAATTGTTTTATATCAGGAGAATATTTAGGATGGAATTCTAAAGATGTTACATTTATTAATTGTACAATTGAAAGTTTACAAGGTTTATGTTATATTGAAAATTTAAAAATGATTAATTGTACATTACTAAATACTAATTTGGCTTTTGAATATTCCACATTAGATGTTGAAGTTCATGGTAAAATCATTAGTATCTTAAATCCTAAATCAGGAATAATTAAAGCTGATGAAATTGATAATTTAATTTTAGAAAAAGATAAAATAAATCCAAAAAACACTAAAATAATATGCAATAAAATAAATCATACTTATGATAAAGTCAATTATGAGGAGATGTTTTAGTAAATGAAATATATCTTTGACGAAATCACTGATCGCAAAAATACATTTTCTGAAAAGTGGAAAATTCAAGAAAATGAATTACCAATGTGGATTGCAGATATGGATTTTAAAACAGCTCCAGAAATTATTGAAGCTTTGGAAAAGAGAGTTAAAAATGGCATATTTGGTTATTCATATATCCCTGATGAGTGGTATGAAGCATATATTCAATGGTGGAAAAAATATCATCATTTTATAATAAAAAAAGGGTGGCTTATTTTCACAACAGGTGTTGTTGCTGCTATATCTAGTATGGTTAGAAGACTTACAGAACCTGGAGAAAATGTTTTAGTGCAAACTCCTGTATATAATATTTTCTTTAATTCAATTGTTAATAATGGACGAAATGTTTTAGAAAATAAATTAGTATATAATCAAGGAAAATATGAAATTGATTTTGATGATTTAGAAGCGAAACTTTCCTACCCTCAAACAACCTTAATGATTCTTTGCAATCCTCATAATCCTATTGGTAAAATATGGAGTAAAGAAGAATTAGAAAAAATTGGCATTCTTTGTAAGAAATATCATGTAAAAGTTATATCAGATGAAATTCATTGTGATTTAACTGACCCTAACATTGACTATGTACCATTTGCTTCAATTTCGAAAATTAATCAAGAAATTAGTATTACTTGTCTTGCACCAAGCAAAACATTTAATTTAGCAGGAGTATCATCAGCTGCTCTTGTCATTCCCAATGAAGCTTTATATAACAAAGTTAATCGCGGCTTAAATAATGATGAAGTAGCTGAACCGAATGCTTTTAGTATGTGTGCAACTATCACAGCATTTCAAAAAGGTAGAAAATGGCTTGAAGAATTAAAAGAATATATTTATCAAAATAAATTATATGTTCAAACATTTTTAAAAGATATTCCTGAAATATATTTAATTCCTAGTAATGCTACATATTTGTTATGGTTAGATTGTAATAAACTAAATACAAATAGTGATATATTACAAGATGATATTAGATCAATGACAGGATTATATTTATCAAGTGGATCAGTATATCATGCTAATGGATGCTTTTTGCGTATGAATATTGCTTGTCCGCGAAGTTTATTAATTGATGCTTTAACAAGACTTAAAACATATGTAACAAAAAAAAGAAGTAACTCATAATAGATACTTCTTTTTTTAGTATAAAAAAAACCATTTTATCAATGGCTTTTTATTAAGCAATAGAATTAACTAATTTGCAAAGTTGTGATTTATGTCTAGCAGCATTGTTTTTATGTAAAAATCCTTTAGATACAGCTTTATCTAATTTTTTACATGCATATGCACAAGCTTGCTTTGCTTTTTCTAAGTCTTTTGCTTCCACTGCAGCATGTACAGCTTTCATAGCAGTTTTCATTGATGACTTAAAGCTAGCATTTTGTAATCTTTTCTTTTCATTAGTAAGATTACGCTTAACTTGTTGTTTGATATTTGCCATGTTTATACCTCCAAGATATTGATTCGTTTTTTAAATCTATTTAATTATATCAAATTAAACTAGAAAAAGCAAGAGAAATATTTTTTATTTTGTGGTTATTTTTAAAGAAAATGGTAAAAATAACAAATGAATACAAGGAGGAATTATGAATCAATACATTAATGTTAGAACTGATCTTGCTTATGAAGCAATGAGTGAAAGAGAAGAATATCAAAATGAACAATATCATCAAGAAAATAAATATGGTAAAGTCATCGTTCATAAAAATATTTGTGATGAGCAACAAGAAAAAGAATTAGGTAAGAAAAAAGGCATATATTATTTATTAGATATTAGGAATTGTAATATCAATGATACTGATGATTTAAGAAATATCGAAGAAATACTTGCCAATGTTTTAAAAGAAGTATTGCAAATTGAAGGAATTACTTCTAACCAAAGAGGATTATTAGTTGGATTAGGCAATGTCAATGTCACACCCGACTCTTTAGGACCACTTGTCATTGATGAAGTTATTGTTACAAGACATTTATTTATTATTGATCCTAATAATGTTTCCCCAGGAATTAGTAATGTATGTGCAATTGCTCCTGGAGTTATGGGTAATACAGGAATTGAAACAAGTGATGTAATTCAAGCAATTATTGAAAAAATTGATATTGATTATGTAATTGCTATTGATAGTTTAGCTGCTAGAGATATTACAAGAGTTAATAATTCAATTCAAATAACAAATACAGGCATTAGCCCTGGATCAGGTGTTGGTAATAAAAGAAAAGAATTGTCGTTTACTTCAATTGGTAAGCCAGTTATTGCCATTGGTGTGCCAACAGTTGTTGATGCTGTGACGATTTCACTAGATACAATTGATTTTTTAATGCGATATTTTCAAAAAAAGTTAAATGATGGTATAAAAGATAGTGATAAAATTGTCTTTAATGAACAAATAGACTTTAAAAATACCCCTCTTCCTAATGAACAAAATCAAAAACATCTATTAGGTGAGTTTGGAATTCTTACAGAAGATGAAAAACGTACCCTTTTATCAACAATTTTAACTCCTAATGGACTTAATATGATGGTAACACCAAAAGAAGTAGATATTGATATTGAAAATCTAAGTGAAATCATTAGTCATGCTATTGATAAAGCTCTTCATCCAATTGTTCATTAATTTGTTAATTTTATACATAAATAAATGACTATAAAAATATAATATTTTAAATAAGATAAAAATTACTAAAAGAATTTTAGAAAAAAATGATGAATTTTGACTAAACCTTTATTTTAAGTTAATTTGTATAAATCTATTAAAACATAAATTTATTCATGATTGTTTCAAAAAAAGATTATAGCGCAATTTTTGGGCTTAAAATTATAAAATATTATGGATTTGTTTAAAACAATATATATTTTATATAGTATTATTTTATAAATAAACATAAAATAAATATTGAAAGAAAGTGATTTAAAATGAAAAAAATTATTTCAATTATGTTTTTATTCTTTTTTATTCTGTTACTTGGAGTATTTTTTGGTACAGAAAATAATCAAACAAAAGCTGATGAAATAAAAGATAAAATTGAGATGTTTGAAGGACAAATATCCACTCCTAATGGCATAATTAATAATGAACAAATAGACGTAAAACCTAATATTGGTAATCAAGTAGCAAAAAAGGGAGAAAAAATAGTTTATTCTCTGCTAGATCATGTATTAGAAACAATAAAAAACATCTTAGAATCAGATAAATAAAAATAAAATATTAAAATATTGAATTTATAATATAATTTCAATATTTTTTTTATGGCTTTTCATAAATGTACAATGTTTATTTTATGGAAATAATTATAAATAATATTAATTTCAGACAAAATATTTTGAAAAAGTATTAACATGTTTCATTTTACTCTTTCATTTTTTTTCATTTTGGTGTATAATTAATTGATGGTGAGTGAAATGGAAGAAAAAAAGAAAACCATAGCCGTTATTGGTGGTGGAGCATCTGGCATATTATGTAGTATTCTTCTAAAACAAGCATTAAAAGATGTCAATGTAATTATTTTTGAACGTCAAGAACGCATTGGTAAGAAAATATTACAAACTGGTAATGGTCGATGTAACTTATCTAATAACTCTATTAGTTGGAAAGATTACAACACATGTGGTGTGGATGGTGTGTTGCAACAATTTACTCCAAAAAAATGTAAAGAAGTTTTCACATCATTAGGTCTTTGGCTTGATGAAGATAATGAAGGAAGAATTTATCCATATTCTTATCGAGCTCAAACAGTTTTAGATGTTCTTTTAGAGAAAATTAAAGAACTAGAAATTGAAGTTATTACTAATTTTAATGTTTTAGAAATAAAAGCATTAGATGATTTTTCTATTTATTCCACTGATTTACGTTTATATCATGCTGATTACGTCATTATGGCAACGGGGGGATTAGCTAGTATTAATAAAAATGATAATAAATGTTTTAATTCTTATGAAATTCTTAAATCTTTAGGACATCACATAATAGAACCTATAGCTGGTTTATGTGCCTTAAAAACTAAAGAAAAGACAAAATCATTGAGTGGTTTAAGAATGAAAGTTAAAGCTTCAATTATTAATAATAATGAAAAACATACATCTTATGGAGAAGTATTGTTTAAAGATGAAGGTCTTTCAGGAATTGTTATTTTTGATTTATCACGTTTTTATAGACATAATGAACATTCAATTATTGAATTAGATTTTTTCCCAACATATACTGAAGAAGAAATCAAACAAAAAATTGGTACAAGACCATTAAAATTAGCATTGTGTGGATGCTTACCGAAAATGATTGTTCAAGATGTATTGACGAGATCTAAAAATAAAACAATTGAGGAAATTATTTTTCTTTTAAAACATTACACTTATACCATTACCCAATCATATGGATTTGCCAATGCGCAAATTACTATGGGAGGCGTTTTGTTTAATGAAGTTAATCCTTTCACAATGCAATCATTACTAATTAAAAAATTATATTTAATTGGTGAAGTATTAGATGTAGATGGAAAATGTGGCGGATATAATTTGCATTTTGCTTGGGCAAGTGCCTATGTTGCCGCAAATGATATTATAAAAAATTTTAACTAGTTGATAATATTAGCACAATAAATTTGAAATCAAATTTAATAAATAAAATTAAATTTAATAAATCAAACATAAAATTAGAAAAATAAATTAGAATAGGAGAATAAAAGTGAATCTACCAAACAAGTTAACATTAACAAGAATTTTAATGATTCCCTTGATTATTATAATTCCATTATTGGCTAAAATTTCTCCCGAAAATAATTTTCTTGCGAAAGATATTATTATTCATGGAGTATTAGAATCAGGAAAATATAATATTACATGGGCAAATATTATAGTATTAATTATTTTTTTCCTAGCTTCATTAACCGATTGGTTGGATGGACATTTTGCCAGAAGTCGTAATTTAGTTACTGATTTCGGTAAATTTGCTGATCCACTAGCTGATAAATTATTAATATGTGCATCTATGCTAATATTGATGGAAGAAGGAAGATTATGGGGATGGGTTGTAGCCATTATACTTGCTAGAGAATTTGCGGTAACTGGACTTCGTTCAATAGCGGCAGCAAAAGGTAAAGTAATAGCTGCCAGCATGTGGGGTAAATCTAAGACAGTATCACAAATGATTATGGTTGTTGTTTTACTTTTAAATAATTTTCCATTTTCTATTTTCTATATTCATTTTGATGTCTATATTCCAACTGATATTATTGCAATAGTTGTTGCCGCCATATTAACAATTATTTCTGGTGTAGATTATTTTGTGAAAAACAGAGAATTATTAAAAGATATGTAGGAGAATTATCATGGCAGAAGAAAAAGTAAAAGCATTAGAAGATGCGTTTAAACAAATAGAAAAACAATTTGGTAAAGGCTCCATTATGAAATTAGGCGAAAAAGTCTATGAAACAATGGAAGTAATTCCCACAGGTTCAATTTCTTTGGATATTGCTTTAGGTGTAGGAGGTTATCCAAAAGGAAGAATAATAGAAATTTATGGACCAGAAAGTAGTGGTAAAACAACATTTGCTCTTCATGCAATCGCTGAAGCTCAAAAAAGAGGAGGGTTTGCGGTATTCATTGATGCTGAACATGCCCTAGATCCTAAATATGCTAAAGCATTAGGTGTTGATACAGACAATTTAATTTTATCCCAACCTGATACTGGTGAACAAGCATTAGAAATTGTTGAACAACTTGTTAAAAGTAATGCAATTGATATTATTGTAGTTGATAGTGTTGCTGCTCTTGTTCCAAAAGCGGAAATTGATGGTGATATGGGTGATAGTCATGTTGGTTTGCAAGCAAGACTAATGAGTCAAGCAATGCGTAAATTAAGTGGTGTTATTAGTAAAACAAATACAGTAGCTATTTTTATAAATCAAATTCGTGAAAAAGTTGGAGTATTGTTTGGTAGCCCAGAAACTACATCTGGTGGACGTGCTTTAAAGTTCTATTCAACAATCCGTTTAGATATTAGACGTGTTGAAGGAATTAAACAAGGAGAAAATATTATTGGTAATATTACCCGTATTAAAGTTGTAAAAAACAAAGTTGCTGCACCATTCAAAACTGTGGAAGTTGATATCATCTATGGTCAAGGAATTTCTCATGAAGGTGAATTACTAGATATGGCTGTGGAAAAAGATATTATTCAAAAGAGTGGAGCATGGTTTAATTATAACAATGAAAAAATCGGTCAAGGAAGAGAAAATGCAAAAAAATATTTATTAGATAATCCAAACTTAGAACAAGAAATTGAAGCTAAAGTACGTGAAGCTTATCTTGGTCTTTAGTTTAATTAACAGTAAAGTTAACAATATCTAAAAAGGGATTGTTAACTTTTTTCATTTATTAAAATTAAAATAACTTAAAAAATAAAAAATGAAAAACATTGTTAATCATTAATCAAAATGATACCATTTAAATATTTGAAATTAGTAAAAATATAATATTGTTTTAGTTAAGT
>CANQVC010000012.1 GCA_947627195.1 uncultured Bacilli bacterium | reverse complement strand
AAATGAACTAATATACAAACTGAAAAAGGAAGAGTCGAATGAATTCAACTGAATTCGAACAGCCGTAAATTAAAGAAGAATAAAATAAAGTATGGAAATATATGGCAACTTGTGGTATAATATCATAGAATATAAATCAATTATTTAGGAGAAATATCATGAAAAGCAATAACGAATTACCATCACATATCGCAATAATCATGGATGGAAATGGTAGATGGGCAAAGAAAAGAGGATTACCTAGAAGCTTTGGTCATAAAAAAGGAGTAGACAACTTAATTAAAATTGTCCGTTATTCATCAGACATTAAATTAAAATGTTTAACTTTATTTGCTTTTTCCACAGAAAATTGGAAAAGACCAAAAGAAGAAGTTGATTATTTAATGCAATTAATAAATGACAATTTAACTGATATTGATTCTAAGCTAAAAGAAAGAGATATACGTCTAAGAGTAATTGGTGAAGAAACAAATTTATCACAAGAATTATTATCTAAAATTAAATATATTGAAGAAAAAACAAAAGATAATCAGGGAATGATTCTTAACATTGCCTTTAATTATGGTTCAAGAGATGAAATCATTCATGCTGTAAAAGAAATGGTAAATAATAATGAACAAATAACTAAAGATAATTTAGAAAAATATTTGTATACAAAAGGTTGTCCACCAGTTGATTTATTAATTCGTACAAGTAAAGAATATCGTATTAGTAATTTTTTATTATGGCAAATTGCATATAGTGAATTTTATTTCACAAATGTTTATTGGCCATCATTTTCTCCAAAACAATTAGATAAAGCAATTAAAGAATATCAAAAAAGAGATCGCCGTTATGGTGGTTTATCAAAAAAAGGAAAGTAGTATGAAAAGTAGTATTAAAAGACTAATTACAAGTGCAGTTTTAATTGCTGTCTTAATACCTGCAATTTATTTTGGTGGTATATTTTTCTTAGCTATATCGATGTTTATTGGTATGATAGGTTCATTTGAATTAATGGACATGTTTTATAAAAAAAGTCCAACATTAAAATGGCTACGTTTTGTTATACCAATATTTTCCGGATTGATGATATTTGCCATGTATGCAGGTATTAATTTATATCAACCTAATGGAAGTTATTTTTTCACATTCGATGGTAATAAGATTATTACAACATGTGAAAACATGGATATAACTAATATTATTCCATCTTTAGGAAATGGTTTAACATTAGTTGTTGCTATTTTTATGGTTGGTGTTTTATTTTCATTTGGCTCTTGTATTTTTATTCATGATTCAACTGCTCATGATATCATGAGTTGTGTAATTTCATTAGTATATGGTGGATTAATGGTGGGCTTTGCCACAACATTAGAATATATTCCTCCTCTATTAGCAGGAACAACACAAATAAAACATGTTCCAGGGAGAATGTTAGGATATGTATATTCTGTAGCTGTAGCAACAGATGTATTTGCTTATTTAATTGGTAGTAAATTTGGTAAACATCGTTTATGTGTTCATATAAGCCCTAAGAAGAGTGTAGAAGGAGCAATTGGTGGATTAGTATTTGGTGGAGTATTAGGTAGTTTATTTGGTTTCCTTTTCAAAGTTATGCCAGTCTCTTCATCATTTTCAGGAGGAACTAATTTTGCCATTGTTGTATTATTCTTTATAATGTCTTTAATTTTATCATTCTTTGTTCAATTAGGCGATTTAGTTGCATCAAAACTAAAAAGGACTTATGAAATTAAAGATTATGGAAATATTTTTCCTGGACATGGTGGAGTAATGGATCGTTTTGATAGTTTCATTTATTCGGGATGTATTTTCTTTATAATTGTACAAATTTTTCAAATGATAATATTAGGAGTTATTTAATGAAAAACATTTATTTACTTGGTGCATCTGGTTCAATTGGTACCCAAACCTTAGAAGTAATTGAAAACTTTAAAAATGAATATAATATTGTTAGTTTAAGTGTTGGTAAAAATATAAAAAAACTTGAAGAAATATTAACAAAATTTCATCCTGAGTTTGTTAGTGTTGAAAAAGAAGAAGATGCCAATATCTTAAAAAAGAAATATGCTAATATTATTTTTTCTTATGGTGAACAAGGTTTAATTGATGCTGCATGTTATCAATCTAAAAACAATAAAAATTGTGAAGAATATGTTATCAATGCCGTAGTTGGAATGATAGGATTATTACCAACAATTGAAGCTATCAAATTAAAAAGAAATATTTTATTAGCTAATAAAGAAACTTTAGTTGTTGGTGGCGAAGTCATTCAAGGTTTAGTTAAGGAATATGGTGTAAAATTATTACCTATTGATTCAGAACATAGTGCGATTTTTCAATGTTTAGATAAAAATAATCAAGGATGTACAAGTAAAAATGAAGTTTCAAAAATTATTATAACTGCTAGTGGTGGAGCATTTCGTACTAAAACAAGAGATGAATTAAAATATGTCACATTAGAAGATGCTTTAAAACATCCTAATTGGAATATGGGAAATAAAATTACCATAGATTGTGCCACAATGGTTAATAAAGGATTAGAAGTAATAGAAGCCCATTATTTGTTTAATCTACCTTATGAACAAATTGAAACAGTTTTACATAAAGAAAGTATTATTCATTCAATGGTTGAATATATTGATGGAAGTGTATTAGCCCAAATGGCAGAACCGAACATGAAACTTCCAATTCAATATGCTTTAACATATCCTAATCGTAAAAAAAGTGTTGTGAAAAAAATGGATTTTCAAAAATCATATACAATGACATTTGAACCAATGGATTTTAATCGTTATCCATGTTTAAAAATGGCATATGAAGCAGGTAAAATGGGTGGCATTATGCCAACAGTTTTCAATGCAAGCAATGAAGAAGCAGTTCATTTATTTATGGAAAGAAAAATTTCTTTTTTAGATATTGAAAAAATAATAAATGAAACATTAAAAGAAAGTATTAATATATTACATCCTAATATATATCAAATTTTAGAGGTTGATAAAATAACAAGAAATAAAATTCGATTACGTTACGATGTGGAAAGGAAGTAAAATGGATATATTTATTGGTATATTAGCCTTTGTTTTTGTCTTGGGTCTTATAATTTGTATTCATGAAGGAGGACATTTTTTCTTTGCTAGAAGAGCTAAGATATTATGCCGTGAGTTCTCTTTTGGTATGGGACCACAACTTATAAAAGGAAAAAAAGGTGAAACAGTTTATTCCATTCGTTTATTACCAATTGGTGGTTTTTGTGCTATAGCAGGGGAAGAATCAGAAGATGATCCTTTATTAGAACTTAAAAAAGTAAAACTTCTTATTGAAGATGGTGTTGTTAAAAAGATATATGTTAATATTGATAATGATTTATATGATGATTTACCAACATTAGATTTAATTGAATATGATTTATTTGATCAAGAACAAACAGGTAATTTATATATTAAAGTTTTAGAAAATGAAAATGAAGTAACATATTCAGTAGATCCACAAGCATTATATGTATTTACCAAACCAATTCCTAAAGATTTAAAAGTAATGCCTTTGGATAAAAAAAGAAAAAAATTTTCTAAAGAATATCAAATTGCTCCATACAATCGTACTTTAAATTCTAAATCAAAAACAGCTCGTGCTTTAGTTATGTTTGGTGGACCACTAATGAATTTCGTATTAGCAATTGTTGCCTTTTTCTTTTCTTGTTGGATTACAGGATATAGTGATGTTTCATCAACAAAACTTTACGGTACAACTGAAGATACTCCTGCATATGTAGCTGGACTACGTGATGGTGATAATATTAAAACATTAAGTGCGAAAAAAACAGATGGAACTACATATTCATTGGAAATTAATGAATGGAATGATATATCTAATTTTATGTTAGAATATCGCAATAATGAAAATATAATTGGGGAAATTGTTGTGAAATATGAAAGAGAAAATCAAATATATGAAACAAATGTTGTTCCTCAAACAATTATTTATTCTATTAGTATGATTGAAGATATTAATTCTAAAGATGTAACTATTGGTCCGTTAGCTGAAGGTTCCAAAGCTTATAAGGCAGGATTAAGAGAAGGACAAATAATTTTATCAATAGATGGAAAAACAATGAATACATGGAAAGATGTCTTCCATGCTTTTCAAAAAAATATTGAAGGAAATGAAATGTCTATCGTTGTCTTAGAAGAAAATGAAGAAAAAGAAATAAAAGTTACCCCATATTCCAAAGAATTATTTGATAAAACCCAAAATGTTGATATAGTTAACATGGTTATGGGAATATCGCCAACAGTTAAACATAGTTTCTTTAGAAGTTTTCCCGAATCATTTAAATTAATGGGAAGTTCAATTGTAACCATGTTTAATACTTTAGGAATGCTATTTACAAGTAAAGAAGTAGGAGTTAAAGATCTTAGTGGACCTGTTGGTATTTTTAGTATCGTAAAAGAAGCAGCTAAAAGTGGTTTTGCTAATTTATTATATTGGATGGGATTTTTATCTGTCAATGTTGGCTTGTTGAATTTATTCCCAATACCAGCATTAGATGGTGGTAGACTTGTCTTTTTAGGATATGAAGCAATTACTAAAAAACAACCAAGTCAAAAAGTACAAACAGCTTTAATCACTATAACAATGATTTTGTTAATGATATTAATGATTTATGTTTCATTTAATGATATATTAAGATTGATAGGAGTTAAATAATATGAAACAAAGTTTACTATTCATTCCAACATTAAGAGATATGCCTAAAGATGCGGAAATATCAAGTCATAAAATATTATTAAAAGGTGGCTATATAAAACAACAAGTTGCTGGTGTTTATACATATCTTCCTTTAGCATATCGTATTATTAAAAAAATAGAAAATATCATTCGTGAAGAATTAGATAAAATAGGTTGCTCTGAACTTTTAATGCCAGCTTTACAAACTAAAGATTTATGGGTTGAAAGTGGTAGATGGGATGCATACGGAAAAGAATTAATGCGTTTAAAAGATCGTCATGACCGTGAGTTTTGTTTAGGTCCAACTCATGAAGAAGTTATTACATCTGTTGTTCGTGATTACGCCAAAAGTTATAAAAAATTACCATTAGCATTATATCAAATTCAAACAAAATTTCGTGATGAATTTCGCCCTCGTTTTGGCTTAATGAGAGGAAGAGAATTCATTATGAAAGATTTATATACTTTTTCTACTAATCAAGAAGATTTAGATCAATGGTATGAAAAAATAAGAAATGCTTATATTTGTATTATGGATCGTCTTCATTTAAAATATCGTATTGTTAATGCGGCTAGTGGTCAAATAGGTGGTAAAAGTAGTGAAGAATTTATGGTATTATGTGATATAGGTGAAGATACAATAGTTTATAGTGATAGCAGTGATTTTGCAAGTAATTATGAACTTTATCCATTAGAAGTTGGTGCACCATCACCTGATGGTATGGGAACAATAAAGCATGCCAAAGGAATTGAAGTTGGACATATATTTAAACTTGGAACAAAATATTCTGAACCAATGTCATTGACATTTATTGATGTTGATAATTCTAAAAAACCTGTTATCATGGGATGTTATGGCATAGGTGTAAGTCGTTTATTAATGGCAATATTAGAACAACACAATGTTGATTTAAAAGTATTATGGCCAAAATCTGTTGCACCATTTGCTATTCATATTTTACCTGTTGATAAACAAGGAACAGATGGATTCAAATTAGCTTGTGAAATTGAAGAAACATTAGAAAATAGAAAATATGAAGTAATTTTAGATGATCGTAATGAATCACTAGGTGTTAAATTAAATGATGCTGATTTAATTGGTTGTATGTATCGTATCATTATTGGTAGAAAAGCTAAAGATGGTATACTTGAATTAAAGAATATGGAAACAAATGAAATACAAGAATTAACAATTGATGATATAAAAAATTATCAATATTAAAATCCTAGAAAGGAACACAAATGAAAAATAATTTTAAAGGATTTAAAAATGTAAATGTATATGTTGAAGGAAAAGGAATTGTTAGAAAAACAATAACTATTGAAAAAGGTAAAATAATTAAAATAGATGATACTAATCCTAATGATGAAGGATATATTACATTATCTAATGACAAAATAGTTGTACCAGGCTTTATTGATAAACATGTTCATGGTGGTAATCATTCTGATGGAATGTATCCAACATTAGAAGATGCAAGAAACATCTCTAAAACTTTAGCTACCGAAGGTGTAAGTAGTTATTTAATTACAACAATGACTCAATCAATGGAAAACATTGATAAAGCATTAAAAAATGCTAAAGAATTTATTGAAGAAAATCCTTATATAGGTTCAAAACCATTAGGTATACATTTAGAAGGCCCATTTATTGCCAAAAAATATAAAGGGGCACAAATTGAAAGTTGTATTGTTCCGTGTGATGTTAAAACATTTGAACATTATCAAAAAGTTTCAGGTAACAATATTAAACAAGTAACATTAGCATATGAAGAAAATGGTAAAGAATTAACAAGATATTTAAAACAACATAATGTTGTTGCAAGTTTAGGTCATACTGATGCAACAAGTGAACAAGTATTAGAAGGTATTAATGAAGGAATTACATCTATTACTCATATGTTTAATGCTATGAAACCATTACATCATCGTGAAATTGGTGTTGTTGGTGGAGCATTATTAAATAATGATGTATATTGTGAAATAATATCTGATTTAGTTCATGTTTCTAAAAATGCTTTACGATTATTATATAAATGTAAAGGTAAAGAAAAGATTGTTGCAATAACAGATGGAATCGAAGCAAAACATTTATGTGATGGTAAATATGCATTAGGTGGTCAAGATGTGTTTGTGAAAAACGGTGAAGCAAGATTAATTGATGGTACACTTGCTGGATCAACACTTTGGATGAATAAAGGTTTAAAGAATTTAAAAGAAGTACTTGAATTATCAATGGAAGATACAATTGATTTAGCTACTAAAAATCCTGCTAAATGTTTAGGTATATATGATTATAAAGGAAGTATAAAAGAAGGAAAAGATGCTGATTTTGCTGTTATTAATGAAAACTTTGATGTTTTCATGACAATTAGTGAAGGACACATTGTATATCAAAAATAATCAAGGGATTGTAAAAAAGCTCTACTGATAAAAAATTATCAGTAGAGTTTTTGACAGGTGGTCAAATCAGTAATATTGTTAGCAATACCTATTTTTTCAATATATCACAAATTTTAGTTACAATGAAATCAATAGCAATTTCATTATTACCACCTTCAGGAATAATAAGGTCTGCATTCATTTTTGATTTTTCCACAAAACTAATATGCATTGGTCTTACTGTATTTAAATATTGATTAATAACTGAATCAACACTTCGACCTCTTAGAAGTGTATCGCGTTCCAATCTACGAATAAACCTTATGTCATCGGGTGTATCAACATATAATTTAATATCACACATTTTTTCTATTTCAGGAATTCCTAAAATAAGAATTCCTTCTAAAATAACAACATTACAGGGCATAATTGTTTCAATTTTATCTTTACTTCGATTATGTAAAACAAAATCATAAATAGGTTTTTTAATACCTTTTCCATCTTTTAGCAATTTTAAATGTTCTTGTAATAAATTAATATCATAAGCATCAGGATGATCATAATTAATTTTTTCTCTTTCTTCAAATGTAAGGTCATCATGCTCTTTATAATAATCATCCATTTTAATAATTGATACAATGCCATATGATTGAGTTGCTTTATATACTTTTTCAGCGATAGTTGTTTTGCCACTAGCACTACCACCAGCTATACCAATAATCATTGTTTTCATTTTTTATTTCTCCTTTTATAAAATTATATAAAAAATTATAATAGATGTCAATATTATTAAATCTAATAATATATTTATAGCTTACCTTTGCTTCTTTACATTTACGTTAAAATGTGATATACTATTTTATAGAAATGGAGTGAATTAGATGACAGATACTCTAAAAATTTTTATTGCCGCAATTCTTATGCTAGGCTTGATTTTTTTTATTGGCAATAGAGCAATACGAGTAGAAAATAAAAAAAGGAAAGCATTATATATAGGAATTTTTGGCTTGGTAATTTCTAATTTCTTTTTTATTGGATATTTTATTGAAAAAGAAGTATTAGACGATAATTTAGCTAGCCAAGTTGATTTAGACTTTTTTATGGTGGGAATTATATTAACAATCTTTTTTGTCGTTTATTATGTCATTGTTGGTTTTAGTCGACGTTATCAATTTTCATCTTTTAAAGCACCAAAAGAAAAACAAGTTCCAACAATTAAAAATAAACAACAACATTTATATATAGTATTTCGTTATAATAATTCATTTATTTTAAGAGAAATCAAAGAAAAAGATGAATATGTTCATTATGCTGGTTTAGAAATAAAATTTCCTAATAAAGAATATTTTCATGATGAATTTTCTAAAAAAGTTTTATCTGATATGAAGATAAATATTGGCAACATGTTTCAAATAGGTACAGCAACTGTTCATGAAAAAAAAGATCAAGTATATTATTGTTATATTGTTGATATAAATGAATTATTACCTAATATGGATGGATATAAAGAAATTCAAATAACCGAATTAATTAAATATCAAATGAATGATTTTGATAAAAGTATTTTATATCGTATAATTTTACGAGAAACTTTTGATATTGAAATTCCAAATAAAAACAATTAATAAATTAGAATTTGATGAATAATTGGAGAACAAAATGAGCTCATTTCTTGCAGTATTATTATTTATTGTCGGTCTTATTCTTATCATTAAAGGTGGAGATTGCTTTGTTGATGGAGCAAGTTGGATTGCTGAAAAAAGTGGAGTACCCAAATTTATAATTGGCGCAACTATTGTTAGTATTGGTACAACAATACCTGAATTAATTACTTCAATTGTTGGAACAGCAGAAGGACAAATAGGAATGGCAATTGGTAATGCCATCGGTTCTGTCACTGCTAACACTTCCCTTATATTAGCAATTTCTATTATTGCCATTCCTGCAGTTATCAAAAGAAAAGATTATTTGTTTAAATGTATATTATTAATGGCAATAACATTATTTCTATTTTTAGTATTACTTAATCAAAAATTAGGAATATTTGAAGCAATTATTTGTTTATGCATGGTTATTATATTTATTGTTGAAAACATTCATTGTGCAAAATTACAGGCGCAAATAGAAGAACAAACAATTGCTGTTAACAATATTAATAATGTTAATAATATTAACGATGTTAATAATATTAACAATGAAACTATAGAGACAAATTTATCTTCAAATAATGAAAATGTAGAATTAGATAGTCAAAATAAAAATAATAAAAAAGAAATATTTTTCCAAATATTTAAATTTGTTTTTGGAGCAGCTGCTATTTATTTTGGCTCAGTTTTTTTAGTTGATAGTGGCACTACTATAGCTACAAAAATGGGAATTAGTGACGCAGTTATCGGTTTAACATTAGTGGCAATTGGAACAAGTTTACCTGAACTTGTCACAACGATTACAGCCATTATTAAAAAACAATCATCATTATCGTTAGGTAATATCATAGGAGCCAATATTATTGATATGGCTGTTATATTACCAATATGTAGTTTTGTTGCTGGTGGTACATTAATTCCTAATACAACACAAACATCATATTTTGATTTACCAATTTGTTTATTCGTTATGGCTATAGCCTTTATTCCTGCTTTAATTAGAGGTAAATTTAGTCGTTATCAAGGAATATTAATGTTAATTATATATATTACATATCTTGTTTTACTATTTACAAATGTTATACCATTTGCTGTAAATTAAAATCATAGTGTTTTCCACTATGATTTTTATCATTTTATTTGCTTTATATATATCTTTAATTGATTTAAAATAACTTTATCAACATTAGCTGTTATTTCAATATCATCTTCATACTTAATATTTAATACTTCAGCTTTAGTATTTAATAAATTAACTAAATCACCTCTAGTATAAGGAATATTAAAAGTAACATTTACATCTTCTTGATAAAGTTCCTTTTCAATCATTTTTAATAAATCATCTATATATTTTGTTTCTTTTGCCGATATTCGTATAGCTTTTTCATATTTAGGTGGAATATAAAAATAATCTTTTACTAAATCAATTTTATTAAAAACATAAATAGTTGGAATATTTTCAATACCAATTTCTTTTAAAACATTTTCTGTTGTTTGAATTTGTTCTTCAAAATGAGGATTTGCGGCATCAACAACATGTAAAAGTAAATCTGCTTCTTTTATTTCTTCTAAAGTAGCTTTAAAAGCTTCAATTAAAGTATGAGGAAGTTTATTTACAAAACCAACTGTATCAGTTACAAAAAAACTTTTATTAGATTTTAAAACAATTTTTCTTGTTGAGGTTTCAAGTGTTGCAAATAACATATCTTTTTCTTCAACCTCTTTTTTAGTATTAACTGAAAAAGATAATAAACTATTTAAAGTAGATGATTTACCACTATTAGTATAACCAACTAAACAAACAGATTTAATTAAACTCTTTTTTCTTGCTTTTCTTTGCATTTCTCTTTGTTCAGTTAATTTTGTTAAATCTTTCTTTAAAAACGAAATTCTATCAGCAATATTTCTCCTGTCAATTTCTAATTGTGTCTCACCTTTTCCTTTTCCATATGCACCTTGTGAAGAAGAACCACCTCTTTGTCTTGAAAAACCTTCTCTTAATGAAGATAAACGTGGTAAAATATAACGTAGAGTAGCTATATCAACTTGCAGAATAGCTTCTTTTGTCTTAGCACGACGTTTAAATATTTCTAATATGACATATGTTCTATCATAAATTGGTAATTCAAAATATTTATTTAAATGACTTATTTGACTCGGTGATAGTTCGTCATTAAAAACTAATGCTTCAATATCTAAATTATTAATTGCCACTTTAATTTCTTCAAGTTTACCTTTATTTACATATGTTTTGGTGTTTATTTCATCTAGATTTTGCCAAATTTCATCTAATATTTCAATATCACAAGCCAAACATAAGCTTTTTAATTCCTTAATTTCATCAAAAAAGGTTGATTTTAAAGTAGGAATCATGACTCCAACAATAATAGCTTTTTGCCCCATATAATATCTCCTAATTTATAATATAAATTTACATCTATTATATCATTATTTTTATTTATTTTAAAGAACTAAAATATTATAAATAAATTGTTATCAAAAATAATATATATTTTAATAATCTATCATCTAATAATTATGAATATATAAAAAAATAATATAATTGCATAAAATATGTTTATTTTAAGATCTTTAATTTTTATTAAATCGATTTTCTTTAAAAAAATGACAAAAATAACTAAAAGACAATATTTAACTTATTTTATATTAAACTTGTAATATATAAAATTAATTGAATAAGTTTGCAAAAACGATTTAAGCGCAAATTTAAGGACAATTTTGAAAAATAAAAGACTAAAGATAAATTAAAGAATAAAATTAATCAAAAAGAATTAAAATATTAATAAATATAATTTCTAAAAAATATATATATAAAATGATAATTATTTTATAATATTAAAAAAAATTATAAGAAACATTATATTTTTTTAATATTTATTACAAAATATTTTATTTAAAATAATAACCCATTTTTAATTCAATTTATTTTCATAAAAAAACAACAAAAATAATAATAAAATATTAAAAAAAGAATTGCAAAAATAATAAATATTTTGTATAATGTAATTAAGGATGGAATAGGTATGGAATTATTTGATGAATTGAATAAAAGAAGAAAAAAATGTGTACCATTTGTTATTATCGGTTATATTCTTGCTGGTTTAGGATTTTTTGGCTTTATTTTAATGTTTTTTCTTGAATTTTACCTAAGAATTATTATATTAAGTCTATTTTTAGTAGGTATAATACTTGTTGTCATAGGTTATACAAAATATAATAAGCTTAGAAAAGATTTTAAAGATGTATATGTGAAAAAACTAATTGAAGAGCAATTACCTAATTGTACATATCGACCTAATATGGGAATACCTATTGCGACAATTTATCAAAGCAATTTGGTAAAAAAAGCTGCTCGTTCAAAAGTTGAAGATTTAATAGTTGGTAGTTATGAAGGAGTAAATTATAGTACTTGTGATGTCAAATTAGAAGAAAGACATGTCCATCATACAGGTAGTGGAACAAGTACTACATATATTACATATTTTCAAGGTAAGTTTTTTGAATTCGATTTTAATAAAAGTATTAATGGCCAAATTGTTGTTACTGAAGGAAGTTTACCAAATTGGAATACAGCTTTTGAAAAAATTGAATTAGAAAATATTAATTTTAATGAAAAATTTAAAACATATACTACTGATGAACATTCAGCATTTTATGTTTTAACATCTCATTTTGCGGATTCTTTATTAGAACTGGAACAAAAATATCGTGGCGTATTAGCATTATCTTTTTCTGGATCTAAACTATATATAGCTTTAGATAATCGTCGTGATTCATTTGAAATAAAATTGATGAAAAACATTGATGAAAATTCAGTTTTAGCTTTTCAAAATGATTTACAAATCATTCCAAATATGATAAAAATTTTAAAATTAGATAACAAATTATATAAAGAGGAGGAATAATATGTTATTAGGTATAAGTCCAACTATAATTGTTTTAATAGCTGTCGGTGTTGTTTTACTTATTTTAATAGCAATAGTTGTGTGGTACATAAGTACAATGAATCAATTAAGAAAATTAGAAATTAAAATTGATGAAAGTTTATCAGGTATTGATGTTGCGCTAACAAAACGTTTTGATGCTCTAACAAAAATGTTAGATGCTACTAAAGAATATATGAAATATGAAAATTCCACATTAGAAAAAATTGTGAAATTACGTCAAAATATTATTGATAATAAAGATTTGGATAAAAGAAATGAATTAAATGATTCACTAAATGAATTAGCAAAATCAATTAATGTTACTTTTGAACAATATCCTCAATTAAAAGCTGATCATGTATATGAAAAATTACAAGCAGCCATTATGGATACCGAAGAACATTTACAAGCTTCAAGAAGAGCATATAATGCTAATGTTACAGTATTAAATTCTAAAGTTGTATCTTTTCCTGCAAGTATTGTTGCTAAAAGAATTCATGTAGAGCAAAAAGAAATGTTTAAAGCTGAAGAAGCTAAAAAACAAGATGTTAAAATACAATTTTAATATTATAAAAATGAATTGATCTATTTATATAGACAGTTCATTTTTTATTTATTTAAGTTCTTCTAATTTAAGATAAAATATGATATACTAGGTAAAAAGGAGAAATAAAATGGCAAAAAAAGATAAAAAAAGAAAAAAACATCGTGGTCTTAAATTTTTATTTGTTTTATTTGTAATAATTATTTTTGCAGGCATAATTTATTTAAGTTATTTAGGAATGAATGAAGTAAATAAAGCTAAAGAACAAATAGAAGAAACAAATATTAATATAGATGAAAAAGTAACATCAAATATTACTTTACCAACAAAAATTAATGATGAAATATTAATTATATGGGAAAGTAGTAATGAAAATATTATTAAAAATGATGGAACAGTTACTCAACCAACATATTTAGAAAATGATGCAAATATTACATTAACAATGCATTTAGAATTTCATTTTAAACATTTTTATACACAAATAATTTCTAATGTTTTACTAAATGCCAAAGATTATGATCAATCTTTTTTAGTAATTGTTCCTAAAAAAGAAGCAAGTTCATTAGATGTTGTGAAAAAAGTAAGTGAAGAATTAACACTACCATCGAGTACATATTATGATTTATCATTACCTAAACAATGTTATTGGGAAGGTGTAGATATTTCATGGCAAAGCAACAATTCTATTTTATCATCTGATGGTATTGTTACAAGACCTAATGTTGATACTGAAGTAGAATTAACTGCAACAATTTCATATCAAGATATTAGTATTGATAAATCATTTAATATTATTGTTTTAAAAGATGAATTTACCGAATTAGAATTAAATGATACATTTGATGAATTAGCTAAAACATCACAATATAAAGATGTTAAAACATCAATAACATATCATGAAGCAAGAATATTAATTGATGAATCATTTCAACTACCTGACAATTTAGATGAAACAGAAACTAATCCTTTAAGTAGTAATTTTATTCGTTTACGTACAATAGCAAAAGAAAATAAAATAGGTGGTTTTGATATTCCTCAAATTACTAATCCTTTACTTTTCTCATTTAAATATCGTTTTTATGGGACACAAACAACAGTTGGATCATCAATTAAAATAATATATACAATTATAAATAATGATGAAACTCAAGAAATCATTGAAGAAATACCTGTTGAACATATAGATGATTATACAATTTATCAAAAAGATTTAAGTAGTTATAATAATATTAAAATTAATATTACTTATCAATCTACATGGCAAAGTGCAACATATTTAGATATTGATCAAGTAACATTATCGAGAAAAATTACCCCTAATGAAATGATTGAATCATTTATTAATAATTTACCAACAAATTTATCAAATTCATATTTCTTGCCAACAACAACACCATATGGGGGAATTGTTTCTTGGACAAGTAGTGAAGAAAAAGTATTATCATCTTTAGGATATGTCAATATACCTAATGAAACAACTTCCGTTATCTTAACAGGTAAATTTACTTATTTAAATAATACGTATGATTTTTCAATAGAAATAAAAATAAAAGGACTAAATCAAGAAGATTCAATTGAAATATATTTCATTGATATTGGCAAATATGGTGCTAGTGATTGTGGAGAAGTAACTTATATAAAATATGGCAATATGGATATTTTAGTAGATGCAGGTGACCATTTTGATTCCACAAAACAAGCCGTAGAAGAAGCAATAAATTCCCATTTAGAAGATGGAATATTAGAATATGTCATTGCTACTCATCCAGATAGTGATCACATAGGAGGAATGGCTAATGTATTTGCGAAATTCAATATTCAAAATCTGATTAAATTTGAAGGAGAAAATTATACAACACAAAAATTCTTAAATATGAAAAAAGCATATGAAGAAGAAGGATGTAATGTATATAATATATATTCAGATATTATTGAGCCTAAAAATAATATTATTGAAATAACTAATGATATTTATTTAGAATTTATTGATACAACATATTTAGAAGAATCAACTAAAGAATCAAATGGTAAAAGTATAGTCTTTGTTTTAAATGCCTTTTCCACAAGACTTCTAATGACGGGTGATGCTGATAATGGCAGTGGTCATACAGATTTAGAAGAAAAATATATGAATAAAGTGAATGATATTGATATATTAAAAGTTGTTCATCATGGTACATCAGCAGGATGCGATGAAGATTTTCTAAAAGTAGTAGATCCTGAAGTTGCTATTGTTTGTAATGGTAATTATTTAGGAAATAAACATGGTCATCCACATGCTGATAGTATTAATAATTTATATCAATATGATAGGGCAATAAAAATTTATGCTATATGTGGTGGTGGTACTATTGATGGTGAATTTGATCAAAAAACAAGAGCATACCGTTGTTCAAGTGAAGAAAGATTTATCGATAGAAATGGTACCTTAACATTAATAATTCAAGAAAGTGGTTATGAAATTCATTCTGAATTAAATGATAAACCAATTGAGTTTTCTAATACAACATATTGGAAAAATAACCCTGCTAGAGAATTTTCATATCAAAATTCATTGTGATAAATTTAAACCTGTTAGTTTCTAGTTCTTATTAGTTTCTAACAGGTTTTTATTTTATATAAATAAAAGACATGCATTCATCATACATTGTTATTGTGAGGAAAAAAGAATGGTTGATGATATTTTATATAATGACATAATTCATTTTATGGAAAAAACAAAAAAAGAAATGCATTGTTTTTGTTTAGGGACAGAAATGCTATTATTAGCATTAATTAGTATTCCTGATTCGATGACAAATCTAATTTTAAAAGAATTAAGAATTACTAAAGAAAATATTATAGATAAAATTAATCACTCATATTTTCTTAGAAAAGAAAATCATTACACATCATGTTTAGAAGAAGTAATTCATCAAGCTCAAAAATTAGAAAGTGAAAAAGAATATGTATATGATGAAGCATATTTATATAGTTTATTGAGTTCAGATGACAATGCCGCAATTAATATTTTACGGGGATTTGAAATTGAAGGGAGAATAATTTTGGATGAATTAAATAATGCTTTAGATTATTTACAACAAGAATCAAATATATTAATTAATATAACTAAAATGGCAAAAGAAGGAAAAAATAATCCATTCATTGGTCGAAAAGATTATTTAGAAAGAATGGATAGAATATTATCAAAAAAACAAAAAAATAATTGTATGTTAATTGGTTTAGCAGGAGTAGGTAAAAGTGGACTTGTTGAAGGATTAGCTAATCTTTATTTAACTGAAAAACCAACAATTACAATTTATCGTTTAGATTTAGGATCAGTTTTAGCAGGAACAAGATATCGTGGAGATTTAGAAGAAAGATTAATGGATGTACTAGACGATATTAAAAATCAAAATTGTATTTTATTTATTGATGAAATACATAATATATTATCAACAGGATATGCGGAAAATAGTATGGATATAGCTAATATATTAAAACCCTATTTAGCAAGATCTAATATTAAATGTATTGGCGCAACAACTATTGAAGAATATTACAAATATATTGATAAAGATAAAGCATTAGCTAGAAGATTTCAAAATATATATGTCACAGAACCTAAGCAAGAAGAATGTTATACAATTTTACAAGGTATAAAAAAAGATTATGAAAACTTTCATAATGTTAAATATACTGATGAAGTTATATATTACATAATAAAAGCCTCTTCTTATATATCAAATCGTTATTTTCCTGATAAAGCCATTGATTTATTAGATGAATGTGGTTTATATACAAGAAGAAAACATAAAGAAATTGTTGATGCATTGGATATACAAGAACTAATATTAGAAAATAAAGGTATTAATAAAAATCTTTCTTTAGAGAAATTAAATAAAGTATCAAATAATATAAAAAATGATTTATATAATTATTTAACATTCAATATCGAAAAATATATTTTATGGTTAAATTGTAATAATGATGAAGAAATCAAACAATATCAAAAAGAAATTATGGATATTTTATCTTTAAATGAAGAACATGTTTTAGAAATTGATTTTCATGATTATACAGATCAACATCAGTTATCAACATTATTAGGGACATCTCCAGGATATGTTGGATATGATGAAGGAGGAATATTATCTAATCATATTTTAAAACACGATATATCAATAGTTATATTTAAAAATATGAGTAAAGAAAATAGATTATTATTTAAAATGATTGATAAAATAAAAAATACAGGAAAAATTAAAGATTATAAAGGAAATGATTTAATTTTTAAAAATACTTGTTTATTATTTTTAGAAGAAAAAAAAGAAAAAATTGGTTTTAATTTTTAGCCAATTTTTTTATTTATTTAAAAAATTGATATAAATACATATGAAAATAAAAATTATCTCTTTATAAATTTTCGTTTCCGTGCTATAATTAAATGATAATTATTTATAAACTATAAATTTGTTAAATAAAGTGAGGTGAAAAAATGGCTAAAGGAAATCATACAAAAATTGTCCTAACTGAAGAAAATGATCATTTAATTGATATTTTTTATGATGATTATTATCTAGAATTAGGAAATATAAGTTACAATGTATTAGAAGAATTATTAAATAAAAAGTTAGTTTCTTATAGTCGAATTACTTATTTCAATATTGAAAATAAAGGAATAGGATCATTTGCTTCCACAAATCAAGAAATAAGAAATAAACTTCCCTTTGTCTTTTTTCAAAATCTTGTTCAACAAAATCGTTCTAATCAATTAGTTATAACATATGGTTTATTAGTTAGAAGAAAAGGATATAAAGAATTTTTCACCCCCATGGTTTTAATACCAGTTAACATGTATTTTGAAAATAACGATATATATTTCCAATTAATTTCTAATCCAATTGAAAATCCTTTGTTAAAAACTGATCGTGGATTATATATTGATTTATTAAATAGTGAAAAATTAGATTCTATTTATTCATTAGATCGTTATTGTATGAGTTTTATCAAACATAAAAAAATGAATGTTCGTTTAGAAAGCTATTTAACAATCGTTAATACTCGTCAAAAAGAAATGACCTTAAATCATGAACAATTTTCCATTGATGTCTTAGATACATCCATGAATGAAATTGGTTATAGTGTTGAAGGAAAACAAGATACTTATCCTATAACCCCATTAAATCGTCAACAAAGAATAGCTTTACAAAAAATTCATTCAGGAAATAGTTTTGCTATTTTAGGTTATGATGGAACAGGGAAAACAACAACATTAATTAATGCTGCTAGTGATGCTTTAGCTCAAGGTAAAAGAGTTTTATACGTATCTAATCATGATAAAACATTAGAACAAGTATCTAAAGTATTTAAAGAACATCAATTAGATATTCATGTAGCTAATTTACAAGGAACATTTTCTTCTTTATTAGCTAAAACACCAGAAATCAAAAAAAGTCAAATTATTGATATAGTTTTAAAAAATGAAATACGTGATAAATATCAAAAAGTAAAAGATTATGAAAAGTTATTATCTAATCGTTTCATGAATTTTCGTTTTATTGATATTTTAAAAGAATTAGTTTTAGTAAATTCATTTAAACCAGAAAATGCTTTTCCATCTGAAGTTTTAGATAAAAGTGAAACATTATATAAACATGAAATAGAAGAAGTTGTTGAAAGTTTAAGTATTATTGATAAAGAATTAAAGAAAATGGATAGTTTTAAAAATTCAAAATTTATTAATATACCTATCAATCATACAATTAAAAATGCTCAACAATTAATTGATTTATTGGAGAAAATCAAAAATTTATATCAAAATTTAAATAAATATAAAGAAGATTTAGAAACAAAATATGGCTTTAATGAAATAGCTAATTATGCAAGATTTCGTAATATAATTCACAATTTCAATCAAATAAAAATGGAAATGATTCCATCAATATGGATGGATATCAATTCTAAAAATGAATTACATAGTTTTAAACGTGCTAAATCATTATTCAAAGAATTAAAAAATGAAATTAATTCAACAATCGAATTACAAGAACAATTAAATGCTGTATATCATAAAGAAAGTTTAGAAAACTTTAATGTAAATCAAGCTATTGAAAATATTTTAAGTACATATTTTGATGAAAAAGATCAAGATAATATTAATAACTTTTTACAAGCAAATCCAGAATTAAACAAAACTTTATCATTTACCATGAATCAAATAGAAATTTGTGATAGCTGTTTAAAAAGAATTTCTGAAAGATTAAAGTGGACATTAAGTTTTAAAAATATTGAAGGATTCGTTGAAGTATGTGAACTTGTACAATTTTTAAATAAAGGAATATTTTCTTTAGGTTGGTTAGAATTAGAAGAAGAAGAAAATGTTGTTTCAAAATTAAAATCATTGGAACAATCATTAAATGAATTAACTGCTGGACAAAAGTTGTATCAACAATATTTTGATAATAATCATGATTTAGATAGTAATATTGCCTTTTTAGAAAAGAAGTATCATCAAAAAGGAGCAAGTTATAAATATAAAGGTGCTGAAGTTGTCCCTCTTATTAAAAACTTAAAAGCATTTCGTAGTTTAAAAGAAAAAGAAAATGAATTAAAAGAAAATTATAGACAATTTACAGGAACATCTTTTATTGAAACTCGTTCATTATTACCTGAATATCATGAATGTGTTGAAAAATTAAAAGCTATTCGTCATGTTGAATATCGTAAAAGGTTTGTGAAAGCATTAAAAACAGTTAAACCAGAAAATATGGCACGCTTTTTCAAACAATTTAATTTGTTTTATCGTTCATATATTAATATATGTGATAGTTATAACGAATTAATTCATTACCATCTTGCTAAAGAAACAAAAGATTTTGTTTCTAAGATTAATCAGTTACGTGATATATATCAATATTGTGTTAAAGTTTTAATTGTTGAACAAGATATGGAAAGAGTTACAAGAAAACAATTAAGTCAAATAACTTTTCAAGATTATCTTGATTTAGCTACTAAAACAAATCAATTATATGAACTAAAAACAAAGATTGATAAAAACAAAACATATACTCATTTATTTACATCATTATTTAATGGGTATCAAACAAATATTAATCAATTAGAAAATATTATTAGTTTATATAGTTTATATGTTGATATTTTTAAAGATAGTCATAGTGTTGTTAATAGCTTTAAAGATGATATCCATAATGGTATAGAAGAAATATTACAACAAGCTTCATCAACAATCGAAGAAACAAATGAATATTTTAAATTGTATTATAAATATTTTAAAGATGGTGTTGGTAAATATTATTATGATGATTTTAATAGTGTTGTAAATATGTTAGATGATTTGATTGTTTCTAAAGATGAATTACAAATATATTTAAAAGTAACAAATCAAATGAAAGTATTGTTAGAACATAAATTAAATGCCTTAAATCAATATATAATTGATCATGATCGTGAAGTATTTCGTGATAGATTTGTTTATACTTATTTTACATCATTATATAATCGATATATTCAAATGTATCCTCAAGTTATCAATACTTCAACATACATAGATTTATTAAAACAAATAAAAGCTTTAGAAAAAGAATTATTAGAAAGTAATACAGAAACAATCAAAAATAAAAAATCAACTCATACTAATATTGGTTTAATTAAAAACTTAAATTATAATCAATATGTTATTAAATCAGCTAATGTAAAAAGTATATTTCTAACAGATACGCAAATTGCTAATTATTATTTAGATATTAATTTATTTGATTTAGTATTAATTGATGATGCTCATTTGTTACATGCTAATGAATATTGTAATGTTATTCAAGGAAAACAAGTAGTAATAGCAGGAATGGAAAAAATGCAAACATCAATTTCTTCAAGTTTGCTTTCCCGTATTCGTAGTAATAGTATTATGAGATTGAAATATCGTTATATTCCTACGCCATTATCATTATTAAAACAAATAAATAATATTCATGGTCGTTTTTATTCAGATGTAAAAAAGAATCAAGGAATTTCAATTGTTTCAGGAACTCCTTTAAATGTCTTAATTGAACTATATAAAGATAATCCTAAATCAATTGTTAATTTCTTTACACCATCATTATCTGATACTCGCGAAATTTATCAAAAATTAACCCAAATTTTTGTTAATGAAGGATATAATGAAAAAAATATATTTTCATTTTATCGTAATCAATTAAATGTATGTGATTTAAAATTAGGTTATTTTTATGATGCTGATTTTAATATTTTAGATTTAAAGCAATATTCATCTTTAGATGATGAATATTCCGCAATCAATATGGTTAATACATTATTATCTTGCCATAGACAATTAATTATTTTAGATGCTGATGGATATTTAGAAAATGATATTGATACTCATTTTATGCGAAATTTAAAAAATATTATTCATCAAAGTACTGAACCAGTATCGTTTGTTATGGATGATGTAGTTACTAAATTAGCTGATGATTTAGCTAAATATAAAATTAAAGCTATAGGTTCATACAATCAATATAGTTTAATTGTTCAATTTCATCAAAGATATTATGGAATTATGTTATTTGAAGATCCTAAAATGACTGAATTTGAAATATTAAACCATTATCGTAGTATTGGAACAGGTATGTTTCCAACAATTGCCATTTGGATAGTTGAGTGGGCTACCCATCCAGAGCAAACAATAGAAAAAATTGTACGGGAGATTTATCGTGGCTAAAAGAGGAAGTAAAAAAAGATTTCGTGAACTTTCTAGTTATATTAAACACAATCCTCATAATTATCATTATATAAAATCGACTCTTAATCAATTAAAAGAAGATGGATATGATATGAATACGCAATTATATTTGGGTAGGACATTACTTCATACAGCTATTCAATTAAAAGATATTCGTTTATTGAAAATGTTTATTGATGCTGGAGTTAATTTAAATATCGCTAATGATTTAGGTAATACTCCTCTACATCAAGCAGTATTAGCTAATAGATTAGATTTTGTTAAAGAATTAGTCGAAAGTGGCGCAGATATTAACATTGGTGCTGAATTAGAAGAAACTCCTTTACATATGGCTGTTGCGGAAAGTAATTTAACAATCATTCGTTATTTAATTGAACATGGTGCAGATTATGAAATTGTTGATGAAGGGAATGCTTCAAGTTTAGATTATGCAATTGATGAAAAAAATGTTGATGTATTAAAATTTTTTATGACTTTAAATATTGATAATCATTATCAAAAAGAAATGGAAAAAATTATAGAAGGAAGTTAGACTATGAAAGAAAGATTTGAAGAACTTGGTCAAATGCTTAAGGAATTAACCCATAATTATAGTGCCCTTGGTATTATTATGTGTGTTATTGATGTATTGTTAACAATTGGTTTATTTGTATTATTATATAAACTTTTAAAATTTAAATTTAAAAGAAAAAGAGTTTTTGTTTTTATTTTATTAATGTTATTAGTTTATGCTATTGTTTTTGTTTTAGATTTAAAACTTATAACTAAAGTTTTGCGAGTATTAGGATTTTGGAGTATTGGTTTACTTATTATTGTTTATAGTCAAGAATTAAAACATATAATTGAAATGGGATTTCACAATACCTCAACAGATAATTCCATAACAACTGAAGAAGAAAAGAAAGAAATAATTGCTATTTTAGTTAATTCCGCAAAATATCTTTCTGATCGACAAATTGGTGCTCTTATTACAATTGAAAGAAATGACAATTTAAGTTCATTTATTGATAAAGCAATATTAATTAAAAGTGTTATTACCGAAGAATTATTGACAACTTTATTTTTTGTTGGTACAGCTACACATGATGGAGCAGTAATAATTCGTAAAAATCGTATTATGTGTGCTGGAGCATATCTTCCATCCACAGATAAATATGATGTTCCTAAATCATTAGGTACAAGACACCGTGCAGCTATTGGTCTTAGTGAAAGATATGATGCAATAACAATTGTTGTGTCAGAAGAAACAGGTAAAATATCAATTACTGTCGATGGTGTTATTCAATTGGGATTAACTGAAGAACGTTTAAGAGAATTACTAGAACAATATTTATTAGTTAAATAGACTATTAAAAATTTATACTTTTGTATTCAAAAAACTACAATGAGAAACAAAATTTTAAAGGACTAATCATATCAATATTATCGATATGAATTGGCCCTTTTTTTAATTTTATTTCACTATTTATATTTATAATTAATTTATTCTTTTAATTATTAAAAAATATTTCATTTATTATAATTTTATATATAGTTATTAAAGCATTTATAAAACAAAAAAGTTTTATAAGTGTTTTTTTAATTCTAAAACAAAATTTTTTCAAAAAAATTTACATTTTTTGCCATTTTTCCTCATTTTTTATTGTATTTAATTATAGGAGGAAAATTATGAAAAAAATGTTTTATAAAATAAATGAACACAAATATGAAACTATTATAGTTAATAATTCATTCGATGAAGAATGTATTAAAGATTTAAATCGTCAATTTGAAAGAGAATTAAAAAGAGAAAAAAGATTAAAAGTTAAAACTATTTCTTTAGATTTATTGCATGATAAAAATGGATTTGAATTAATGGACAATTCTTATTTACATGTTGAAGAAGATAAACAAAAAGAAGAATTGTATAAAAAAATAAATGAAGCAATTACGAAGTTAACATTGAAACAACAAAAAATAATTCATTTATATTTTTGGGATAACCATACTTTAAGAGAAATTGCCAATATTTTAGGGGTAAGTTTATCTACAGTATCAGAAATTTATTATGCTGCATTAAAAAAATTAAGAAAAATTTTAAAATATACACGTACAAAGCAATGAATTTTGTCCTATATAAGTGAGAAATAAAAAAACTTATTAGGAGGAATAATGGATAAAAAAGAATATTTATTAAAGTATCATAATTTAATAATCAAAATAGAAAAGAAAAAAAGATTCTTAAAAATTCTTGAAGAGACATCATTTTCTAAATCAATCTTTGTCAATGATGAAATAAATAAATTAATTGAAAAATCAATAATTATTAAAAAAGAAATATTAAATTATATTAAGAATTTAGATGAAGATTTACAATCTGTACTTATTTATCGTTATATAGAATATCTAACATGGAATGAAATTGCTACTAAATTATTTATTTCTATTCGTACTGTTTATAGATGGCATAAAAAAGCTTTAAATTTATTAGAAATACCAATATGAAAAAATGGCATACAATGACACTATGTGTCATCTTGATGACATAAATCTTTTATGATAATATAAAGTCAACATTATTAAAAAAGGGGGTGATAACAATGGACGAATTAAGAGCCATTATATCCATTATTAAAGTTAAAAAAGTTGGTATTAGTTTATTACCAATTAAAACATTTATGAACAATTTATATTATACAAGGAGGCAATCATGGAATTAACAGGACTCCCTATTATTATGATATGTTCATATATAATAGGTGAAATTTTTAAAGTAATATTTAAAAAGAAAAAAGATTATTACAAATTAATACCAATTTTAGTATCTATTACAGGAGGATTATTAGGGATTTTAATATATCTTACCAATCCTGAAGTAATATTAAATGCTAGCAATATATGGGTGGCATTAGAAATTGGTATTGTAAGTGGGGCATCATCTACTGGTGCAAATCAATTGATCAAGCAAACATTTAAAAAAGAAGGAGATGAATCAAATGAATAAATTTAAAAATAAAATTGGTTCAAATTTAGAAAAAAGAGTTTTTACTGTTGAAAAAATTGAAACTGATGAAGCTAATGAAATAGTTAGAATTGTTGGAACAATAAGTCACGATTATTTAAGTAGTGGTGAAGGAACAGAAATTGAAGCAAATATATTTAATGAAATTTTATATGATGAAAAGATAACAGCTCAGGATAGAGTTAGTAAAGATTTAGAAAGTATTTCTATCCCAACAGAAGTAAGCGCAGATTTTAAGTTACCAACAATTGGATTATATGGCTCAATAATTACCTGGTCATTAATTAGTGAAAACGCCCCAATTACAATTGATGGTGGGACGATTAAAATAAATAATTATTCAAAAAGATTTAACGCTGTTATTCAAGCCGAAGTATGTTATGGTAATTATTCTCTTTATAAAAACTTTAGTTTTACTATATTAGAATGTGATGCCCCAATTATTCCTAATTCTTTTTATACAACATGGACACAAACAAAAACTAAATTAAATTCATCATCATTTGTCATAAGTATATTAAAAGAAAAAAATATGTTTGTTGAAGCAGAACATAATGATTATATTAAAATTGTTTGTGAAAAAAATAATACAACAGATGTAACAATTATAATTAGTGAAACAGAATTATTAAATAATTTAATACAAACAGCATCAATTGATATTGATTTTAAATTAAAAATTTATGCTACAGATGAACCGGATATTATAATTAAAGAAATACCAGGATCAATTAAATATATTTTTTCATCACTTATTCCTGCTGATTAGTGATGAAGTAAGCAAAAGGAGTAAAAAATGTTAGAATTTGTTAATAGAAAAGCAAGTAACTTAAATAGAAAAAATTTTGAAGTTGAAAGAGTTGAAAAAGATAGTCAAGGAAATATTATTAGAATAATTGGTACATTTATAAGAAGTGATCAAGCCAAAATTGAAGGAACAAAAGTAAATAACAAAGACTTAACACCAATATCAAATAAATTTATTAATAGAGAAGCTCATAACTTAAATAGAAAAATTTTTGATATAGATAAAATTGAAAGAGATTATAATGGAAATATTACTGCTATTATTGGTTCATTTATTAGGGATGATAATCCTATTGTTGAAGGAAGTCCAATGGATGCTAAAACATTAACATTTGCATTAAATAAGTATTACTTTAATGATAATTCAATTACAATTAAACAAGGTAAAAAAGAAAGAATTATAATTGAAACTGAAGACGAAGTAAAAGTAGAAATTAATAACAAAAATAATTCAATATTTAAAGTATCATCATCAATTAGTAGTAATCTTGTAACATTGACGATAGATTTATCAAGCACTATTTCTTTATCAAATATCGGAAAATTTTATTTCTTTGTTACATTGATATCTAAAGAAACTGAAAATATCCTTGGTATAGAAGAGTTTATTGTTAATATTATTGCATAAAAATAATAACTAAAAGGAGAAAAAAATATGCGATTAGAGAAATTAAAAAGCAACTTAGAAAAGAAAGTAAAAGCTAAAAATAGTTCAAATATTAGATTTGTTAAAAATAGAATTCAAACAATTAATAATGAATTATCAAATTTAGATAAAATGAAAATTATAGGTATTACAGGAAGTACAGGAAAATCCACAACTGCTTATATAGTTCATAAATATTTAAAATTTTGTGGATATAGATCAATATTATATAGTTCAGTTATGATAGATTCACCAGCAAGTATAATTGATCCCAATGAATCATGTGAAGTATCAATTTATAATGAAGAAGATTTATTAAGTATTATTAATGAAGCTGAAAGTTATAATACTGAGTATTTAGTATTAGAAATAAATGAAAGTATTCTAGAAAAGAAAATTGTAAAAGATTTACCTTTTAATATTCGCGTTTTGACTAATATAAATCCATATCATAATGAAGAACAATACACAAATGATGAATATGTCAATATTAAAAAATCATTTTTTAGAGATATTATGGAAGAAGATTGTCATTGTATTATTGGATTAGAAGATAATAAAGAATTATTTAATGAATTTTTAAATTTAAATAATTTAAGAAAAAGTACATTTAGTAGTCGATATATTTCTAATAAAAAAAATATTAATCCTAATGATTTTACATGTTTATTAGAAGAATTATATCCATCATTAAATGGCATGAGTATGGTTGTGAAAGTAAAAGATAAACGTTATTCATTTGATACAAGTATTAAGATGAGATGTAATGCTTTAAATATTGTATGTGCAATAACAATTTTAAATGCATTGGATATATTTGATGTTTCAAAATTTCATGAAGTAATAAAAAATATGCAAATACCAGGTCGAGCTGAAATGGTTTTAGCTAATGGTAGAATTATTGTTATTGATAATCGTTTGACTAAAATGTTGGAATTCTTAAAAGAATTAAAAAACAGAGGTGATATTAAAAATATCAAAGTGGTTCTTGGATCTATGGGTTATGGATTTATCAGTTGGGATAATAAATTTAATACACCATTATTTTTATCAAAGAGAAAAGAAGCAAGAAAATATGCTTGTGATTTATTAAAAAAATATGCAGACTATGTTTATTTTACTGAAGATGATAATGGTATAGAAAGTGTAGTAGATATTTGTAATGAATTACAAACATATTTAGATAATCAAATTCCCTCTAATATTATATTAGATCGAAAAGAAGCAATTAAACAAGCAATAAAAGATTCAGAAATTGGTGATGTAGTATTTATTTCAGGAAGAGGAAATAGAAAAATTTTATGCAACACTGAATTAACGATGAAATTAATTAAAGATATTGATGTAGTTAATGAAGTTGTGAAAGAGTTAGGATGGTAATATTATGGATAGAACAAAATTAAATCATACTAATCAATGTTATGAATGTGGATTGGGTAAAGCTTATTTAAATATATATAATGGTAGATTATTATTTGATTATCCTCTTATTTCTATAGGAATGAATAATTTTGAAATATCTTCTTCATTAGTATATAATTCTCATTATAAATTAAATGATTTTTGGGATAGAAGAATTGGTTTTGGTAATGGATGGAAATTAAATATTGAGCAACATCTATTTGAATATCAGTCATCTTATGAAATTCAAGGATTTCTTAATGGAGATTATGTTTATATTGATTCTAATTGGATTATTCATAGATTTGTGAAATACAAAACTAATAATAATAAAACAACATATTATGATGATTCTGGAAGTGGCTTAAGATTAGTAATTACAAATGATGATAATTTAAAAATATATGATGTTCAAAATAATATATATTGTTTTAATAAAAATGGTTATTTAATAAATCTAATATCTGGTGTTAATGAAGAAATTAACAAAGAAATCACCTATGATAATAATTATCACATTGAATCTATTTATGATAAAAGAAAGCAAGAAAGAAAAATTTTATTTACATATGATGAAGATCTTCTTAATCAAGTTTTATCAAGTGAAAATGATATTTGGTTATCATTATCTTATGATAGTGAAAATAAATTAGAAAAAATAACAAAACATAACCAAACAAAATCTAAAGATCTTATGCGTTTTTTATATAATGATAAATTTCAATTAGAATATACAATTAATTGTAATGATCAATTAGCTTTACGATATTTTTATAATAATGATATTTTACCAAAAGTAAATAGAATTGATAATGGTGCTGTTAGAAAATATTTAGTTACGGAAAATAATGCTCCAGAAGTATATGTTGGTGAAGATGTATATTTTGGGGAAAATTATTATGTAACAAATTCAGGTAGAAAATTAAAAGAATATATGTATTATATGCCTGAAGATTATAGAAAATCAAATGTGTTCATTCATTATTATGATGCATATACAATATGCGAAAATGATAAAGGTATTGCTGTACAATATTCATTTAATAAAGAAGGAAAAGTAATAAGTAATTTAGAGAAAAAATCTAATTTCAATTATTATACTTTATTTAAACCAAAAGGATGGATACTTTTAACTGGGGGTTCTTCAAATGTTATATTTAATTGTGTTCCAGCAACAATATTAAAAGAACAAAATTCAGAAATTAAATATGATGTACCAGAAAAAGATTTAAATTATTTCAAACAAATTTTTTATCATGATACAGAAAAATATTCACAATATTTTACTTTATCATTTTGGATGAAATTTTCTAACGGTAATCAATTAAACAGGATTGCTACATTAAAGTATATAATTGATAAAAAAGAATATTTAAGTAAAGTCATAATTGAAGATACTTTAATTGATAGTTGGCAACGTGTTAGTATACCAATTAATTTAGGTAACAAACAAACATTATTATCCGAAATGACTTTATCATTTGAAGATGTATCTTTAAATACAAAAATTATTATTGCTGATATGAGAATTGAAAAAGGAAAAGTTCAAGATGTTATTATAGGTGATAATAAATTTGATATGTTATCAAAAATTTATTATGAATGTTATGATAGCAGCCCCAATGAATCTATTACTCCTGACTTTTATATGACAAATAATGATATTTTCCAAACTTATCTAAATTTATTTTATTCTAAAATGAACAATCAATCTTCTTCATCTAATCAAGAATATTTTGATTTAGTATATTGTAATGGAACAAAAGTTAAATTAGTTAAGAAAGTAGGTATTCAAAATTCAGATTGTATAAATATTGATTTTACGATAGATGATAAAAATATTCCTAATTATTATTTAAGATCAATCAATGTTATTAAGTCTGGATATTGGACTGTTATTGAGACACAAATGAGTTTTCATTATGATGAATTATTAGGTAAATATTATTATGAAACTAAAACTTCTTATGGAATTATTGAACAAGATCCTAATTTACGTTTGAATGAAGAAAATGCAAGTATAGTTTATAATTTGCAAAATCAAGATGGAACAACAAGAGCAAGTAAATCAACAAACAAAGTTATTAAGGAAAACATTTATGATAAATATGGTAATATAGAATCAATTAAAATTTATAATGAAGATGATAATAGTGAAGTAATTGATACAATTTATGAATATTTAGAAGAACCAAAATTAAGAGAGATGCCATCTTCAATTATCCAGAGTGGTGTTAAAACTGTTATTGATGTTGATTTAAAAAATAATGCCTTAAATTTTATAGAAAAAGGTAATAAAAAAGCAATTTATTCTTATGATGATTTTAAAGAAAATCTTGAAAATATTGAATTTATAGATAAAGAAATAGAACAAACTGTAAGTAAAAATGATATTGTTTATTCTGATTTTGGTTTTATTAAAATTATGAAAAGTAGTGATGGTATTAAATATGGATTTAATTATGACATTTTTAATGAAATTGAAAAAGTATATCGTAATAAAGAATTAATTATTGCAGGAGAAACTAATAGAAGTTTAAGAGAAAATGTTGATGTAACAAAAATATACAAAGAAGATAATGAACCAATTGAAACTATTACATTATATGATGAATATGGTAATGTAATATCTGAAGAATGTAATGGTAAAAAAATAGAATATTCATATGAAGTTAATCCTGAATCACTATCTTTAAAACGTTTAGTACAAGTAAATGATCCATATATTAATAATGTTTATAACATTAGTTATTATGATGAAACTGATGTAACAAGTGAAACAATTGAATTACCTAATCAATTTGATATGACAATATATTCTAATGATGCAATTGAATATAAATCTAAAACTGATAACGAAAAAATAAAATTCAAATCAATTAATGAAAATGTTTTGAGTTCAAAAGTTAGTGTCACATCATATAGTAAGGGTGAAGAAAATGATATAACAGGATTTGAAGATTTTAACTTTAATTATAGTTATGATAAATTAGATAGATTTAATAAAAAGACTTCTTGTGAAAGTATTTTTAATAAAGGAGAAAAAAATGAAGTTGCTATATTTGTTGATAAAGGTATATCATATCAAAATGACTTACCAATTCAGTTAGATTATACTGTTCATTCTAATATAAAAAATAAAGAAAATGATAGTGCAGTTTTATCATTTAAAAATGAATACGATCATAATAAAAATATTGTTGCAACAGTAGAAAGTGGTAATATATATAAAAATGTTCCATTAACAACTGAAACACAATTAAAAACAAAAGTATATGAAAAAATTAATAAATATTCATATGATTCTTTCAATCGTTTAATTTTTGAAAAGAATTATTATTTTGGTGATATAGAATATAAATATGGAAAATCATCAGGAATGATAGAAAAGATAATTAAAAATGGTGTAGAAACATTATTTATATATGAAAATGGTAGATTGACAAAAGAAGTTATAAATGGTAAAATATCATTGATTGAATATGATCATTATGGTAATATTGTGAAAAGTAATAAAGCAAATATTACATATAATGATAGAAATTTAATGGAAAGATACATAAGTAATGATACAAATGTTCAATATAATTATAATTATCAAGGATATAGAACATTAAAAATAATAACAAGAAATAATGAAACTAATTATGTGAATTATTATTTTAATGGCGATACTATTTTGGGTGAAGATTGGATTAATGCAAATAATGAAGTTACCAATAAAATAAATTATTTTTATGATGCTGAAGGAATAAGTGGTTTATGTTGTAATGATAAAAATTACACATTCATAAGAGATTCACTTGGCAACATTAATAAAATAATGTATAAAGGTAAAATCATAGGTGAATATATATATGATGGATGGGGTAATCATCAAGTAGTAGAGATATCTATAGAAACAGACATAGATAGATTTGTATTACACAATAATCCATTCAGATATAAAGGATATTATTATGATATAGAAACAGGACTATATTGGGTATCCACACGTTATTATTCACCAGAACTTTGTAGATGGCTTACACCTGATTCAATTGAATATTTAGACCCTGAATCTATTAATGGCTTAAACCTATATTGTTATTGCAATAATAATCCTATAATGTACGTTGATCCTAGTGGACATTTTGTAATTAGTGCATTAATCATTGGAGCTATAATAGGAGCTACTGTAGGTTTTGGAGCGGCTACATATATAGATTATAAAGATGATGGTAAAATATTTAATGGTAGTGTAGAATGGTATGATTATTTAGGGGCTACATTGTTAGGTGGAGTAATAGGTGCAGGCATTGGATATATTGCTCCTCAAATTGGTAGTGCTTTAAGTTCATTTGCAAGTACATCATTTACCATTGGCGGTGGATTAACATATACTGCTACTGGTGAAGCTATTTTATCAGCTGGTATTACATTTAGCGGTGCAGAAGTTCTTGAAACTGCAGGTTTATTGGGATTGCAAGTATTATTATATTCAGAACATTCAACAAATAAAACTAAGAGCAATAGAGAAAAACATGAAAAAGGTAATGCTAGAAGAGCAAGAGATCAAGGTGGGCTTAAAAGGAAACCTCCAAGAAAGGTAATAAAAAAATCTAAATATTTAAGAATTATATTTTGGTGGTTAATATTAAATCGCAACTAAATTGGTAATTTATTTTGTATAGGACACATCAAGAACGTAAAAATGGTTATTATTCTGAAATAATCAAATGATAGTCTTTTTATAGAAATATGGTAAAAACGAAAATGTTATAAAAAATAATTACTCTTGTTAATGATTATAATCTAAGAAATAATTTGAAAAAATTGGAATTATATATTAGAGATGACAAGTTTTAAAATTAATCTAACTAATTTTTGTGCAATATAAGTTAAACTGATACGATAGAATTTCTTTTCAAAATATTTTGTGTGATAATAATCATTTTCGCGCAATCCATAATAGTATATTTAGAATAGTTGAAACCATGGTTAATAATCTTGTCAAAAGAAAACGAAATAATAGAATGATAAACAGAAAGTTCAAGCTCCACAAAAGATTGTATTTTAAAATATGAAGAAGAACAGAAAAATTGTTATATTCAAAACGGATAGAAGCGATGCTAATGATATTGATGCACTCAATAGAAGAAGTGAAGAAAGTATAATGAGATATAATAGAAAGGAGAGCCAAATATAACATATAAATTATATTGTATGTTTATATTGTACTAGAAATATATGAAAGAAAAACTTTTACAGGCTTATAAAAACAAAAAAATGATAAGTATATATGACAATAGTTATTATCCAAATAATTTTTTAGTTGCTTATATTTTATGTACAGATGATAAATCATATATTGCATATGAATTATCACCTAATGGTGAATTTGATTGTTATACGTATAGATTATTTGATAACATTATAAAAATCGAAAAGAATACAAAATATTTAAATTGCATTAAAAGATTAGCACAATATCATAAAATCGATGTTAATGAAGATATTTTTTCACAAAATAAATCTAACATATTTAAATTTTTAGATTATATTATAAAAAATCAAAGAATATGTTCTGTATCAACAACTAACAGTGACACATATGATGTTGTAGGATTTGTAGAAAAATATAATGATAATACCGTTAAAATTTTATTAATTGATGAATTTGGTGTTGAAGATGGAATAGTTGAAATTAAACTTGATGCAATCAGTTTGCTTAAGTGTTGCAGCCATGATGAAATTAAATTAGAAATACTATATAAAATTAATAAATAATTTTTAATGAAAAATATATTGTAAGATAAGATATTGTCTCATCATTTACATTTATTAATTAAATATAATGGGAGGATTATATGAAAGAAAAACTGATACAGGCTTATAACAATAATAAATTGATTGGTATATATGATGATTTTAATCATCCAGATTCTTTCACGGTAGGCTACGTTTTAAGTATAGATAATAATTCATATATTGTATATGAATTAACACCGAATGGAGAATTTGATTCTTACTTATGTAGATTTTTTGATGATATTTTTAAAATTACAGAAGATACAAAATATTTAGATTGTATAAAAAAATTAGTTGATTATAATAAAACAAAAATTGATAAAAATATTTTTACTGGAACAAAAGAGAATATATTTCAATTTTTAGATTACATAATAGAAAATCAAAAAATATGCACTATAGTGACATATAATGAAGATATAAGTGATATCGTAGGATTTGTTGAAGAATATGATAAGAATAGTGTAAAAATATTAGTTATTGATGAATATGGATTTGAAGATGGAATAATTCGAGTAGAACTAGATGGCATCAAATCGCTTGAATGTTGTTGTAAAGATGAAATAAAATTAGAAATTCTATATGGTATTAATAAAGAAATATAATCAATTTCATTTAATTGAAGAGGTAGTAAAAAACTGCATAATTATATATCACATCAAAATTATATTTATAAAGAAATTGAGGAGATAATTCGCAAACTATTTGGAAGGTATGGAAACATATGATTATGATAATTGAAAACATTCTTTTTAATGCTGAAATTATGGATTTATTTGCCATTAGTATTAGAAGGAGTTGAAACTATAATTGAATATTTTGCACTTCAAATTGGTGGTGCTTTAGGTTCATATGCAAGTACATCATTTACTCTTGGTGGTGGATTAACATATACTGCTACTAGTGAAACTATTATATCAACTGGATTAACCATTACAGGTGTACAAATTTTGCAAGTTTTAGGTATATTGTCAAGAATTATAATTATGGCTACTTCTTGAAAAAAGAGGTACTGAGTAATAAAATATCCAATTAAACATGTCCTCCACATGTTCATATTTATGGAGATGATATTAGAGGTCCAAAACACGATATTAGAATTGGATTAGATGGTAAACCATTGCTAGGTCAACAAAATTACCACCTGGTGCAAGGAAAGCATTAAAAAGATTATGGAATGCAATTTTAAAAGCATTATCAAATTGAGGTGAACACTATGGGAAAAATTTTACCTCAACTTATGTTTAAACAATTATTTCAATATGGATTTATTGATACAGAAATAACTTCAATCGAAGGTGATGATTTAGAGATCAAATTAAACTTTGATAAAGGAATTTATTTATTAGATGAAAAAGGAAAAGAAACAATTTTATCTAAACCAATGCAAATGGTTCTAAAAATCGAAAAATATTATTGCAGATCTTTTGAAGAAGTTCTTGATATTATAGAATATGGAAAAAAACAAAGGATTTAGAATATAAAAAACTTAAGAAATATTTGCGAAAAGAATCTTTTAGAATAGCTATGTGTTATTATAGTGCTAGAAAAAGCAGTTTAGTGTTTGATGGTGAGATTTCAAAAAGGAAAATTAGGATTTCTATTGAGGGAATTAAAGAAATTATTATTCAAGAGCAAAACAAACAGGTTATTAATGTGACATACACTAACGAGGAGAAACAAGTTACAAAAGAATTTATTGATTGTAAGATACCAGATTATATTTATGATTATGAAACAGGACTCTTCTATTACAACTCTAGGTATTATTCACCAGAACTATGTAGATGGTTAACACCTGATTCAATTGAATATTTAGATCCTGAATCTATTAATGGATTAAATCTATATTGTTATTGTGGTAATAATCCTGTAATGTACGCAGATCCTGATGGTCATATGCCTAAATGGGCTATGTGGCTAATTGGTGGTGTAGTCATTGCAGGACTTGCCATTGCAACAATTGCTACAGGAGGGGCTGCTGGAGGAGTCGCTGGATTTATTCTTGCAGGAGCATTAAAAGGTGCAGTTATTGGAGCGGTTTCTGGAGCATTGGTTAACGGAACAATAAGTGGTATTTCTGCTGCAATTGAAGGTGATAAATTTTGGACTGGATTTTTGGATGGTGCTGCTCATGGATTTATGTCAGGAGCAGTAATAGGAGGAATTACAGGAGCCATAAGTAGTGGGGTGCAAGTCTATAATGCATCTAAATTGTGGGCAAATACTGGTTATAAAACAGCCTACAGGCAAATGGTTGATCATTATGGAAAACATGTCATTGGGGAAGGTCAAAAATCTATTGCAAAAAATATTGTTAATTATTCCAAACAAGCATCACAATTTTTTGCAAATAATTCTTCGGCTGGTGTTGCATTAAGATCAGGAGTTGTTAAAATTTATGGAGCACCTGGAGGTATATTTAATATTGATGGATTAATTAGATCATTTTGGTATATTTAATTATAGGAGGTAATACAAATGCTAACAGAAGATGAAAAATTACTTGTAAAAAAATTTAAAAACATGCGAATACCATCGATGTATAAAGATGATTCTACTGTTAATATATTATATGTAGAACATGTTGATTTTGATTTGTGTACGATGCTTCTAGAAGGTAAAAAAGCAAAAAGAGAAGATGTTCAAAATGAAATAAAAGAATTCTCAATTTTTCTATCAAATTTTGCTGAATATGATGCTTTAAATTTTGACTTTAACGAGTATGATAGAGATTATTTAAATATTCTTATAGAAGTAGTTAATATTTATATTAAATATAATTTATAATTAACACAAACTTGTAAAAGTGTAGCTATCTCTATATAGATAGTTGCACTTTTTTAAACTTTTTTTGTTTTGACCG
>CANQVC010000011.1 GCA_947627195.1 uncultured Bacilli bacterium | reverse complement strand
GCAATAACTAAGATAGCACCATCCATTTGAGCAGCACCAGTAATCATGTTTTTAACATAGTCAGCATGTCCTGGGCAGTCAACATGTGCATAGTGACGTGCATCTGTTTCATATTCAACGTGTGCAGTATTGATAGTAATTCCACGTTCTTTTTCTTCTGGAGCACCATCAATTTGGTCATAATCCATAACTTTTGCATGACCTTGTTTTGCTAATACTTTAGTAATAGCTGAAGTTAATGTGGTTTTTCCGTGGTCAACATGTCCGATTGTTCCAATGTTAACATGTGGTTTCGTACGGATATACTTTTCTTTTGCCATTTTTATTTCCTCCTTATGGTTTTTACACATTAATATTTTACTTTATTTTAATTTAAAAATCAATACTTTTTGTATTGTTTTTCTTTTTTTGAACTTTAAACAATAATCTAAGATAAATTAAGACATACGTTTCTTAATGATTTCTTCCGCTACTGATTTAGGACATTTCTCATATCTACTCATTTGCATTGTATAATTTCCACGTCCTTGAGTGTTACTTCTTAAAGCAGTAGCATAACCAAACATTTCCGCAAGTGGAACTGAAGCATGAACACTTTGTAGTTTTCCTCTTCCTTCTTGTCCATCAATACGACCACGTCTACTTGTTAAATCACCAATAACATTTCCTAAATATTCATCAGGAACAGTAACATCAACTGCCATAATTGGCTCTAATAATACTGGTTGACATTTATCTTTTGAATTCTTAAATGCTAATGAAGCAGCAACTTCAAAAGCAATTTGACTTGAGTCAACATCATGATAAGATCCATCAAATAATGTACATTTGATATCAATTGTTGGATATCCAGCAACATTACCTGTTTGAATAGCATTTTCTAATCCTTTTGCTACAGCTGGAATATATTCACGAGGAACAACACCACCAACAATGGCATCAACGAATTCAAATCCTTTTCCTGGATTTGGTTCAAAACGTACCCAAACATCACCATATTGTCCACGTCCACCTGATTGACGAACAAATTTACCTTGAACTTCACCCATCTTTTCAATTGTTTCACGATAAGAAACTTGAGGAGCACCAACATTTGCTTCAACTTTGAATTCACGTTTCATTCTATCAACAATGATATCTAAGTGTAATTCACCCATACCAGATATAATAGTTTGTCCTGTTTCATGGTTTGTATATGTTCTAAATGTAGGATCTTCTTCCGCAAGTTTACTTAAGGCAATACCCATTTTATCTTGGTCACCTTTAGTTTTAGGTTCAATAGCAACAGATATAACAGGTTCAGGGAATACCATCTTTTCTAGAATTACTTCACGATTTTCATCACAAAGTGTATCACCTGTTGTTGTATCTTTTAAACCTACAGCAGCAGCAATATTACCAGCATATACTTCATCAATTTCAGTACGAGTATTAGCATGCATCAATAAAATACGTCCAATACGTTCTTTTTTACCTTTAGTAGCATTTAATACATAAGAACCTGATTTTAATACACCAGAATAAACTCTAAAGAAAGTTAATTTACCTACATATGGATCTGTCATAACTTTAAATGCTAATGCTGAGAAAGGTTCATTATCAGATGAATGTACATCAACTTCATTTCCATGTTCATCAACACCTTTAATAGCTGGAACATCTGTTGGAGCAGGAAGGTAATCAACAATAGCATCTAATACTAATATAATACCTTTATTTTTAAAGGCTGTTCCACACATAACAGGGAAGAATTTAACACTTAATGTTGCTTCTCTTATTGCTTTCTTTAATAAGTCAGAAGGAACTTCTTCACCTTCTAAATAAAGCATCATTAATTCTTCATCATATTCAGCAACAGCTTCAATTAATTCAGTTCTTCTTAATTCTACTTCATCTTTTAAACCTTCAGGAATAGGAATAAGATCATATGTTTCATCTGGATCACCTTTAAATTGATATGCTTTCATTTCCACGATATCAACAACACCTTCAAAGAATGTTTCAGCGCCAATTGGAACTTGAATTGGATGAGCATCTGCTCCTAATCTATGTTTTAATGTTTCAACTGAATAATTAAAATCAGCACCTGTTTTATCCATTTTATTGACAAATACAATACGTGGTACATGGTAGTCAGTAGCTTGATGCCATACAGTTTCTGTTTGAGGTTCAACACCTGCTTGTGCATCTAGTACTGTAACAGCACCATCTAATACTCTTAGAGATCTACTAACTTCAACAGTAAAATCTACATGTCCAGGAGTATCGATTAAATTTAAACGATGTCCTTTCCACATTGCGGTAGTAGCTGCGGAAGTTATAGTAATTCCACGTTCTTTTTCTTGCTCCATCCAGTCCATTTGTGAAGCTCCATCATGAGTTTCACCAATTTTATGAATTTTACCTGAATGGTATAATATTCTTTCTGATACAGTTGTTTTACCTGCATCAATATGAGCCATAATTCCAATATTTCTTGTTTTTTCTAACGACACTTCACGAGGCATTTTATAAACTCCAAACTACCATTGATAATGAGCAAAGGCTTTATTAGACTCTGCCATTCTATGAGTATCATCACGTTTCTTAACTGCGCCACCGATTCCATTTGAAGCATCGATGATTTCGTTAGCTAAACGTTCTTCCATTGTTTTTTCTTTTCTTAATCTTGCATATTGTGTTATCCATCTTAAACACAAAGTCATTTTTCTATCAGCTCTTACTTCCACAGGTACTTGGTAATTTGCTCCCCCAATACGACGAGCTCTTACTTCTAATTGTGGTGTAATATTATTTAATGCATCATTAAATACATCTAGGGCAGGGCGACCAGTTGTTTTTTCAATTCTTTCAAATGCACCATATAAAATTTGTTGTGCAACACCCTTTTTACCATCCAACATAATATTATTAATCAATCTAGTTACAATTGGTGAATTATATATTGGATCTGGTAATACTTTTCTTTTTGGGACATGTCCCTTACGTGGCATGTATACCCCTCCTTTCAATTATTTATATTATTTATTTTTTAGGTTTTTTAGCACCATATTTTGATCTACCTTGCATACGTTTTTCTACACCTGTTGCATCAAGTGTACCACGAATTACATGGTAACGAACTCCTGGTAAGTCTTTAACACGTCCACCACGAATTAAAACAACACTATGTTCCTGTAAACGATGTCCAATACCAGGGATATATGCTGTTACTTCGATTCCATTAGATAAACGAACACGGCAATATTTACGAATTGCTGAATTAGGTTTTTTAGGTGTAGTAGTAGTTACACGAGTACAAACACCACGTTTTTGTGGAGCATTTACATTTGTATACTCCTTTTGTAAACTATTAAATCCAATACTTAAATGTGGTGATTTAGACTTTTTAACCTTTGATTGACGAGGTTTTTTAACTAATTGGTTAATTGTAGGCATTCTATTCTCCTTTCATAATGATATAGATTTTAAACAATACACAAATACACATCCTCCAGTGTATCATTTTTACCTAAATAATAGTATAGGCTAGCCTATACTATTTTCAAATCCTTACATATTATACACGAATCATTCACAAAAGTCAAACATTATTTTAATTATTTTTTAGAAATCTTTTTTTAAGATATCTTTAATTTCATATAGATATAATGTACCTAACATATAAGGAGAAAGTTACTTATGAAAAAAGTTTTTATTTGTTTGTTATGTTTATCACTATTTTGTTTAATTGGCTGTAAGAATATGAAAGAAAAAAAATTAATTGTTGAAGTAGTGGAAAAGCAAATTGAATTAGGACAGGATGATATTAAAAATAATTTATTAGTTTATTATAATAATAATCCTAATGAATACATTACAAATTATGAAATTATTAATTATAATCCTAATGAATTAGGTGAACAATTAATAACAATTGTTTATGAAGAATATTATACTGATGTTTCAATTGAAGTTGTAAATAAAATGGAATCTATACAAATAATTCATCATCAAGTTTATTCATTAAAAACAAGTAGTTCTATTTCTTCTTCTAATCCTTTATTGAGTCTTAAGGATGCTTTATTAAATGTTGTTAGAAGAAAAGATAAAATTGCCATTTATCGATATGAAAGTCCGTATGAAACAGATAATGAAGGATATGAAGTTGCTGTTAATCGTTTTGGGCAAGTTGAAGAAATTGGTAATGATGTTAATATGCCATATTATGGAATGATTTTATCTGTTGCAGGAACAAGAATTAATGAATTAAAACAAATTAGAATAGGTGATTTTGTCGTTTGGGCAAATGATACTATTTATGTTTATCGTGATGAAAATATAAAAGATAGTCATGTTGTATATTCATTATTTGATGAATTATATCGTTATTATAAACAAATACCTGCTAATAATAAAAAAGAATTAGCAATAAAAATAAACAACATAATTCCTTCTTTAGAATATTTATATGATAATATAGATCAAGATTTATTAAATCAAGTAATTCAAGAGCTAAATGAATTACTTCCTGAAAAGGAAGAATTTACATTTAGTCATGAACATAAATATTCAATGACTAATGTAACAAGATATGAAAAAATGAATAGTTCTTCGGATAATTATATTAATCTTTTAATTACTTTAAGAAATAGTATTATTGATGACATTAATTTAGAACTAAATAAAAAAATACCTCATGATTATCAATATATTCATCAATCTTTAGAAAAAATAGATGAAATAATTAATAATTTTAATTATCCAAGTGGTAACGTTTATACTTATTTTGTATTTCGTCAATCTTATTTAAAAATAAATGATTACATTGAAATAATTTATTCGCAATTAATAGATAACCAAATAAATAAAACAAGAGGAATGTGGTATTATCCTTTTGTGAAATTCCAGGGAGTAAATTATTATGATGATACTTCAAAACAAGGAATCATTCATACATTAACTGAATTTAAAAATATGGGAATTAATGAAATATTAATTACTCCATATCATGAAGGTACATATGTTGGTGCCCCTGGATATATGGTGTATGATTCAAATTATTATTTAGAAGATCCAAATGTCTTATCAAGTGATTATGAAGAATATGGTAAAGATTATTTAAAATGTTTTATTACTGAAGCTCATAAATTAGGGATATCTGTCACAGCATATACCCAAACATTTATGGGATATATGCGTGCATTAAAAGAAAAACATGAAGATTATTACCAAATAGATTATAAAGGTAATAAGGCTGGTAGTATTGGGGTAACTGATGTATATTATTATGATATTTGTAATGATGAAGTTCAAGATTTATTACTTAATTGGTATAAAGAATTAGTTACTTGTTATGACTTTGATCATATAGAATATGATCTTATTCGTTTTCCTAATAGTAACTTATATCAATATTTAAATAATGATATTATTCCATCATCAGTTAATATTATTGATTATGGATATAGTGAACAATCAATGAAAAACTTTATGGAAAAATACCAATTAGAAGGAGATTTAAAAGAACTTATTAGAACTTCTAAAGATGTCAGAAAAAATTGGTTAAATTGGAAAAAAGAAACATTAACAAACTTTGTGAAAGAAACTTCTTCTTTAATTCGTTCTATTCGTCCAAACATTCGAATTAGTGCTGCTGTATTATCTAATGAAAATTCCGCAATCAATGAATGTCAACAAGATTATCCAACATGGATTAAAGAAGGATATATTGATGCAATTGAACCAATGGCTTATACAAGTAATATATCTGATTTTAGAAATCAAGTTATCAATCATTATAAAAACAATGAAAAATTTAATATTGATCTTAGAATTGGTATTGGTGCAAAACTAACTGAAGAAAATATATTAACAGATTTACAAGAAATAAAAACAATGGATTCATATGGATCTTATTTATTATTCTGTGTTTATTATTATTATAGAGATCATGCATTAAATCAATTATTAATGAGTAATCATCATTATGATTTAATTTCTGATTTAACTACTGAAGAAGAATATATAAATATCTATATTGAAGATACATTAGATATGATTATAAATTATTATAGTCCAACCTTAAATGATGATTTTACATCATTAAAAGAATCTTTAAATACTAAAGATATTAACAAAATATTAAATTCAATTCAAGAATTAAAAGATTATTCAATGAAAGAATATTTATATCAAAGATTTATTTCTTTAAAATATTAAAAACATTTAAATTATTTTGAATATTTTAAAAAGGACAAATTCCATCAGGAAAATGTCCTTTTATTTTATTCTGTTTGAATTAATGAACAAACATATGAATCTGTATTAACATCAATGATATTAAGAGAATATATCACAAGAGGAATCATTAATAATACAGCAAATATTTTATTAAACAAAAACAATAATATGGCAATAACTATATTTAATCCCATTATTATAGCAATAACAGCTAAATGTTTTGCAATATTTTTCATATTAAGAACATCTTTTAATTTTAATGATTCATTTTTATGAATCATCCAAGATGATAAAATAGAAATTCCACTTAATAATATTAAAAATAATATAGCAACTAAAATTGAATAATATTGTAAATAAAATACTAAAACAAAAAATAAGCCAATAATAATTGATTGAACAAGAGGAACTATTGTTCTTGCAATAATAAATTTCTTAATATTTCTTTTCGCAACTTTTCTTCGAATAACATATTTAGTAGCATAATTTGCTAATACAATACCTAAGAAGCAAATAATTATTGCACTAATAATGGCAAAAGCCATTGATGAAACAAAATTTGATACAATATTAGTAAATTGTTCTTCGAAGCCTACTGTTGAAGCATTAATTGCTTCAAAAAAACCTTTAATAGTATTTTGTATCCAATCTGTATCAAAAATTTGTTGCAAAGTATTACCAAATCCTTGATTCCAATCTATTTGTTCTAAGGCATAAGCTATAAATTCACTAACAGATGTAGATGATTCATCAACTGATGTTTTTATTAAATCTGTTAATTGAACTAATGTTGATGATAAACTTGAAAAAAATGTTGTAAATAATAAACAAACTGTAATCAAGAAAAATAAATATACTATACCCATTGGGACAAATAAATATATTAAATTTTTATAAAAGTTTTTAAGAGAGTTTTTTATCATTTTAATTATCCTATTTAAAAAAAATAGATAGGTTATAGATAGCTATAACCCACCTATTATTAATTATTATCGTTAATTGGGGTAATAGAATTTTTAATAATATCTTCATCAGACATTTCAACAAGTCCTGTACCTGCAGGAATTAAACCACCAATAATAATATTTTCTTTTAATCCTTCTAGAGGATCTTTCTTACCACGAATTGCAGCTTCTGTTAATACTCTTGTTGTTTCTTGGAATGATGCTGCTGATAAATAAGAATCAGATTTTAATGAAGATCTTGTAATACCTAATAAAATAGGTTTAGCAATTGGTCTTCTAATTTTCTTACGATTACAATCAGCAACTATTCTTACAAATTCATTTTTAGAAATATGCGATCCAGGAAGCAAATCTGTTCCACCTTCATGAACAATAATTACTTTTTGTAACATTTGTTTTATTATTATTTCAACATGTTTATCACAAATATCAACACTTTGTGAAGAATATACTTTTTCTACTTCTTTCAAAATATATTTTTCTACTTCTTCTGTTGTTGATACACGTAATAATTCTTTTGGATGAATTAATCCAGCAGTTAATCTTTGTCCTGCATATACTTCATCTTTTTCTTTCACAATTGGTGTTTTACCACTATCTGTTAAATAAGATTTTTCTTCTTTTGTTGTTTTATTGCGAATAGTAATTTCAAAACGATTGTCTTTTTCTGTTTTAATTGAAACTACTTCACCTTCAATTTCTGAAATGATAGCTTGACCTTTAGGTGGACGGGCTTCAAACAATTCTTGAATACGAGGTAAACCTTGGGTAATATCTTCTTCACCTGCAACACCACCTGAGTGGAATGTTCTCATGGTAAGTTGGGTACCAGGTTCACCAATTGATTGAGCAGCAATGATACCTACTACTTCACCTTTTTCAACAATTTCACCTGTTGATAAGTCACTACCATAACATTTAACACAAACACCATTTGGACAATCACATGTCAATAATGTTCTAATATAAACTTCTTTAACACCTGCATTACATATTTCTTCAGCTTTAGTATCATTAATATATTCATTAGCACCAATAATCATTTCTTTTGTTACTGGATGATATACAGGTTTATTAGTAAATCTTCCTCTAATTCTATCAATTAATTTAGTGATGTTTCCACCATCTTCTTTAACTAATTGTGTAACTTTCATACCTTTTGTTGTATGACAATCATTCATAGTAACAGTTACTTCTTGACTTACATCTACTAAACGTCTTGTTAAATAACCTGATTCAGCTGTTTTTAAAGCTGTATCTGTTGATCCTTTTCTTGAACCATGAGAAGAAATAAAGAATTCTGACATTGTTAATCCTTCACGGAATGATGAACGAATTGGAATATCCATACTTTCACCATTAGGTTTTGCCATTAAACCACGCATACCAGAAAGTTGAACAAAGTTACCAATATTACCACGGGCACCTGAGTCACTCATTAGATAAATATGGTTATCAATATAATGTTCTAATACGTCTTTTTTAATATCTTCTTCTAAAGTTGTTTTAGCTTTTGTCCAAACTTGAATAACATTTGTTTTTCTTTCTTTGGCTGTAACTAAACCTCTTTGATACATTTTATTATATTTTTGTACTTCTTGTTCAGCTTTAGCTAATACATCATATTTAGTAGGTACTACATTAATATCATAAGCAGATACGGTAATTCCTGAAACTGTGGAATATTTAAATCCTAAATCTTTCATCTTATCTAGGGTTTTTGATGTTTCAGCAAGTTTAAATTCTTTAAATACTTCCGCAATTACAATTGCTAAGAAACCTTTTTTAAATGGATGAGGAATAACTTTAGATTTATCATAAGGGACATTATTCCTTGCCATTTTATTAGCTTCACCTTCACTAATCCAAGACGCCAATTCTTTTTTAATATCTTTACCACGTTCAATGAAGAATCTATCATCAACTCCTGTTGTGATATTTTTTAATTCAGCTTCATTAACAAATGGTACTCCTTTAGGGAAAATTGTATTAAAGATAATTTTTCCATAAGTTGTAATTAAATATTTTTGTTTTTGTTCTTCAGTGAAACGATCATTATTTAAAGCTTTTGCTGGAATGACAATTCTTGTATGAAGAGTTATTTGATCATTTTCATAAGCTAATTCAACTTCATGAATATCTTTAAATGCACGACCATTTGCAGGGTCTTTTTCATCTTCGATTGTTAAATAATAATTTCCTAGAACCATATCTTGAGAAGGAGTAACAATTGGCTTTCCATCTTTAGGAGCAAGGATATTTTTTGATGCTAACATCAATAAACGAGCTTCAGCTTGAGCTTCTTCAGATAGAGGAACGTGTACAGCCATTTGGTCACCATCAAAGTCAGCATTAAATGGTGGACATACTAATGGATGTAGACGAATAGCTTTTCCTTCAACAAGTTTTGGTTCAAATGCTTGGATACCAAGTCTATGTAATGTTGGGGCACGGTTTAATAAAACAGGGTGTTCAACAATTATTTTTTCAACTTGTTCTAAGGCATCTGGATGTCCTTCTTCAATCATTTCTTTAGCTTTTTTAATACTTATTTTTGTTGCACCAGCATCATTATTTTCTCCATATTTCTTTAATAAGGCATTAATAATAAATGGTTTAAATAATATCAAAGCCATTTCACGAGGAATACCACATTGATACATTTGTAAATCTGGTCCAACAGCAATAACACTACGACCTGAATAGTCAACACGTTTACCTAATAAGTTTTGACGGAAACGTCCTTGTTTACCTCTTAATAAATCAGATAAAGATTTTAATGGTCTATTCTTTTCCACAACTATCTTTTTATTGCGTTTACCATTATCAATTAAAGCATCAACCGCTTCTTGTAGCATACGTTTTTCATTTTTTGTTATTAATGAAGGAGCATGTTGTTCTTTTTGTTTACGTAAACGATTATTACGATTTAATATTCTTCGATATAAATCATTTAAATCTGTTGTGGCAAAACGTCCACCATCTAGTGGTACCATTGGTCTTAAATCTGGTGGTAAAACAGGAATAACTTCCATAACCATCCATTCTGGTTTATTATCAGATTTTAAGAATGCTTCAGCAACTTCTAATCTTTTAATTATTTTATCTTTACGTTGTTTTGTAGCTGTTTTTAATTCATGACGTAAATCACTAACAACTTGAGGAAGATCTAAATCCATTAATAATCTTTTAATAGCTTCAGCTCCAGTTAGGGCTTTAAATTTACCTGGTCCATAACGACGTTGAAATTCACTACATTCTTGTTCAGTTAATATTCTACCTTTACTTAATTCAGGAATGTTTCCAGGATCAACAACTATATATGAAGCAAGATATACAATATCTTCAACATATTTTGTTTTCATATCTAAAAGTAAAGATATTTTACTTGGACTATTTTTTAAAAACCAAGTATGAACAACAGGAGCTTCAAGTTCAATATGACCCATTCTTTCACGTCTAACTTTACTTTCTGTTAGTTCTACACCACATTTTTCACAAACATTACCTTTTTCTGTTGTACGTTTGCTTTTCCCACAGGCACATTGATAATCTTTTGTTGGTCCAAAAATTACTTCACAAAACAATCCATCACGTTCAGGTTTTAAAGTACGATAATTAATTGTTTCATGTTTTTTTACTTCACCATGACTCCAACTTCTAATTTCATCTGGGGATGCAATACCGATTTGCATATATTCATATTTTTTCAAATCATTCACCTCATATTATAGTCCATATTTAGTATTGGATGATTTTGCCATTTCTTCAACAAGACTCTTATTAGCAACATCTTCCTTAGTTTCATTATCTATCAATTTGACACTTAGACCTAATCCTTGTAATTCTTTTACAAGTACACGGAATGATTCAGGAATTCCTGGTTCAGGAATTGGTTCACCATCAACAATTGCTTTATAAACTTTGTTTCTACCAATAATATCATCAGATTTGATGGTAATCATTTCTCTTAACATATAACTTGCTCCATAAGCTTCAAGTGCCCAAACTTCCATTTCCCCAAAACGTTGACCACCATTTTGAGCTTTACCACCCATTGGTTGTTGGGTAACTAATGTATAAGGACCTTCACTACGAGCATGTAATTTATCATCAACCATGTGAGCTAATTTAATCATATACATTACCCCAACATTAATACGATTATCGAACTTTTTACCAGTTCTACCATCTCTTAATTCAGTTTTACCATCTGGTGCCATTCCAGCTTCTTTTAGAATATCATCTAAATCTTGAGCAGTTACACCATCAAATACAGGAGTTGCAATATGAACACCTAATTTCTTAGCTGCCATACCTAAATGAACTTCTAATACTTGACCGATATTTAAACGTGATGGAATACCTTGAGGGTTTAACATAATATCAATTGGTGTTCCATCTTCCATATATGGCATATCTTCTGGAGGTAAGATTTTGGAAATAACACCTTTATTTCCATGTCTTCCTGACATTTTATCTCCTTCAGATATTTTACGTTTTTGAACAATAAATACTCTAACTACTTCATTTACACCTGGACCTAATTCATCACCATTTTTACGATTAAAATATTCAATACGATGAACTATTCCTCCTCCACCATGTGGTACACGTAATGATGTATTACGAACATCTTTAGAATTATCAGCGAATAATGCATGACTTAAACGTTCTTCAGGAGTTGGTTCAGTTTGTCCTTTAGGAGTAACTTTACCTACTAATACATCTCCTTCTTTTACTTCAGCACCTAGACGAATAATACCATTTTCATCTAAGTTAGCAATAGCATCTTTCTTTTCGTTTTCTAATTCAGCAGTTATTTCTTCTTTACCTAATTTAGTATCACGAACTTCTACTTCATAACGTTCAATATGAATTGAAGTATAAACATCATCTTGAACTAATCTTTCATTCATGATAACAGCATCTTCATAATTATAACCATTCCATGTCATAAAAGCAATGACAACATTTCTACCTAATGCCATTTCACCTTGATCCATACTTGCACCATCAGCAATGACATCTCCTGCTTTTACTTGTTCACCGGTTCGAACAATTGGTTTTTGATTTACACATGTTGAATGGTTAGAACGATCATATTTAACTAATTTATAAGTTTTTAAAGCACCACTATTTTCACGAATAATTATTTTTAAACCATCAGCGTATTCAACAACACCATCATTTGGCGTAACAATAGCAACACCAGAATCTTTAGCTGCTTTAGCTTCAATACCAGTTGCTACATATGGTGCTTCTGGCTTTAATAATGGAATTGCTTGACGTTGCATGTTTGCACCCATTAGGGCACGGTTAGCATCATCATGTTCTAAGAATGGAATACATGCTGTTGATACAGCAACAATTTGTTTTGGTGAAACATCAATTAAATTAATCTTTGATTTATTAACTTCAATTGTATCACCCATATAACGAGCAATAACTGTTTCATCAACAATTTCTTTTTTATCATTAACATTAATATTAGCTTGAGCTATATAATATTGTTCTTCTTTATCAGCTGTAAGGTAAATTATTTCATTAGTTACTACAGGATTTTTTCCTACTTCTTGCTTAACTTTTAAGTAAGGAGTTTCAATAAATCCATATTGATCAGCTCTTGAATAAGTAGCTAATGAGTTAATTAAACCAATGTTTTGACCTTCAGGTGTTTCAATTGGACATATTCTACCATAATGGGAAACATGAACGTCACGTACCTCGAAACCTGCTCTATCACGAGTTAAACCACCTGCACCTAAAGCAGAAATACGTCTTTTATGAGTTAATTCTGATAATGGATTAATTTGATCCATGAATTGGGATAATTGTGAACCACCAAAGAATTCACGAATTGATGAAGTTAATGTACGAATGTTAATTAAATTTTGGGGAATCATATTCTTACTGTCAGTTGACATAGACATACGATCACGAACATTCTTTTCCATTTTTGTTAGACCAATACGGAATTGATTTTGTAATAATTCACCAATTAAACGTAAACGTCTATTACCTAAATGGTCAATATCATCTGTAGTTCCAATACCTTCATGTAAATTCAAATAATAACCTGTTGATGCTAATATATCAGATAATGTAATGTGATTAGCTGTTTCAGTTTGATCATTTCCAACTAATTTAACTTCACATATTTCACCATTTTTATCGATATTAATAGCAATTGTTTCTAAAATAACGCTATTGCCTTCAAGCATTTGTTCATATGTATATTTTTTACGAATAATATATCGATGATTTCTTAAATATGTAATAACTTCATCAGTTATTAATGTACCTTTTTCAAACACTACTTCTCCTGTATTAGGATCAATAATGTCATTAGCGAAATTGGCTTTTCCTGAAACTAATTCTAATCTTGAAATTACATCTAATTTTTTATTAACTTTATAACGTCCAACACTTGCTAAATCATAACGTCTAGTATCAAATAAGTGACTTGCAAGATAATTTCTTGCTCCATCAGGTGTTGATTTTTCACCTGGACGTAATTTATCATATAATTGTTCTAATGCATCATCAGAACCAAATGTTTCATCTTTTTCAAAAGTATTTGTTAGAAATTGGCTTTTTCCAAATAAAGCCATAATGTCTTTATTAGAATTAATACCAATAGCTCTTAAAAAAGTAGTCAATGGGATTTTCTTAGAACGGTCTACTTTTGCATACCATATATCTTTACTACCCATTTCGTATTCAATCCATGCTCCTCTTGTAGGAATTACTTGTCCAGAATACAATATTTTACCACTCTTTTTATCAACTTCACTTGAGAAGAATACACCAGCAGAACGAATGATTTGGGTAACAATTACACGTTCAGCACCATTAATAATGAAAGTACCCCAAGGAGTCATCATTGGATATTCGCCAAGAAAAATCTTTTGTTGTTCTTTAATTTCTCCTGTTTCAGTATTTTTTAATTGAACATCCACTTTTAATGCTCTAGAATAGTTTGCATCATTTCTTTTTGCTTCTGGTATGTCATATTTTGGTTCATCAAATTCATAATCGCCAAAATAAAGTTCCAACTTCTCAGAATGATCTTTAATTGGAGAAAGTTCTTTAAACAATTCTTTAATTCCGACGTTAATAAACCAATCAAACGATTTTGTTTGAATCTCAATTAAATTTGGAAGTTCCACATTAGTTTGCACTCTAGAATAGTTTCTTCTTACGCGATTTTTTCCGTAAACTACATTTTTAAAGCTCAAATTATCCACCTCGCTAAAAGTTACATATAGTTGCTCATACGTCATTTAAAAAAAGCATAATATGCATTATATTATTATAGCTTATTATAGTCAATTTGTCAATATGCAATTTCCAAATTTTTTATAAATTTTTAATTTAATTTTTAAACAATTTTATGCAAAAATAGAATCAATATTTAAATTGATTCTACTTTTTTATTATAAAATATTATATATTTTGTATGTTAAGCATTTATAATAATGTTTATAACTTCTTCATCTAAAAGTTCTAACATCTTTTCAATATCATCAAAATCAAATAAAGCCGTAGTAATGAAATGATGATCTAAAACTAATTGATTTGATTTAAGGTTGTTTTTAATTAAATCAACTAATTCATTATATGTTCTCGATCTATAACGATCACTTAATACATGGAATACTTCACAACAATCTGATAAACGCATTTTACCTTCTTCTTTAATCATGAGATATTTTCGAGCACGTACTCTATCTAAACAGTAATAAACGCCTTCATGACTACTAATAGGTTTAAAACCATATTTCTTGAATAATAAATTATTCATTTTATTTATTTCTTCCACAGTAAATTTGTTTTCTCTTTTACAAATATTTTCGCTAAATTTATCCATGTATTGGATTGCACTTATTTTATCAAAACACATTACGCTTTCACTTTCATCACCTTCAACTTTTATAGCTATACCTTCTTCTAATAAGTAATCATATAATGTGCTAGCATAATGATAAGTAGTATGTAATTTATCTTGAATAATACGAATAGAAACTTTTTCTAAATCAGCTAATTCAATAATGTCTTTCACAAATTTTTTTTCTTCTAAAGCTGTATGACTAATATCATTTAATTGACTTATTTTATCACGATATAATTCATGATAAACAAAATTACTAGAATCAACATCTTCACAATCTTGATCAATTAATCCTTTTCTTTTTAAACGATTAAGAACATATTCTCTAAGTTCATCTGGTGGTAATTTAGTTGCATCTTTTAATTCTTCATCTTCATCATCAAAATCATCTTCATCATCATTATTTTCTTCTTCATCTTCATCATCATCAAATCCATCGTTGAATAATTCATCAAAATTATCTTCATCAAATATATTATCATCTAATCCATCTTCTTCTACTTTTTCTTTGCGTTTTTCAAGAAGAGTGTTAGTTCTATCTTCATCTTTTTTTCCATCTAAAATCTTTCTTAAATCTTCAGTGTTATCAGGAATAACACGATATCTATTTTTACCAATCTTATCAAGTAAACCTATTTTTTCATAGGCAACTATTAATTCATGAGCATCAGATGGTGATAAACCATGTTGTAAAGCAATCCATCTTTCAGATGGACAATCTTCACGAAAAACATCATCGGCGATATCATCAAACATTTTTTTACCTAATTTTTTTCTAATGGGAATTTCATCTTCACCATGAATAACATCAAAAATAGTTCTTTCAAAACGACGATATGCTTCATCTATTTCATTTTGTTCTTTCCTAAGATTTTTTTTACTTTCTTCTTTAGAAATGTATTCATAACATATTCCTTCAATATATTTTATAACATCACATCTTAAACATTCATCAATAATTTCATGAGCTTTTGGATAAGACAATGAAAATTTAATTTGTAAATCAGGAATAGTAATTATCTTATTTTCTTTTATATATCCAATAATTTTATCATCTATATGATTTATTTTCATATTACATCTCCTATCTAAAATTCAAATTTTCTTTTTTGTTTAGATATTACATAACTATATTTTTTATCTAAAGGATTAACTAAAGAAACATAATCTTTCACATTAGATAATGGTAAATTCTTAAATTCATCACATAAATAATATCTTTCAAGCATAGAAAATAATACATATCCACTATTAGCTTCAGTTACAATACATTCACCTGGTTGTAATTTTGTTAACATACTTTTAGGAACTCTTTTAATTGTTTCAATTTGATATGTATCTAATTCAGAAGAATTACCATTCAATGCAGATAATGGTGATATTCTAGTGTATTCTCCACATTCTGAAGAAAATTCTTCAATTGTTTGCGGATTGTTACTACCAAAGAAAACATGCATATTTAAGTTATCACGAATAATCATCGCTACACTTTGTCCATAAACAGCATTTAATTGGGCATATGATTGAATAACTAAAATAAAGAAAATATTTCTTCCTGCACAAGCTGAAATTGTTGTTTCAAAATCTTTAATAGCAGGAAAATTACCAAATTCATCTAAAACAAAATAAAAAGGAATTTCTAATTTACCATTTGGTTGATTTGTGGCAAAATCAATTAAAACACGATAAGCATCTTGAATAAACATACTTATTATTTTATGATGAACTTTAATTTCATCTTTATAATTAATATAAATGGCAACAGGTTCTTTACCATATAAAATACTTGTTTCAAAAGAATTACATGTTGTTATTAAACGAATTGCGGTTTCTCTAAATATACTAATATGGGAATTTAAATTAGAAATTATACAATTTCTTGTTTTTTCCGCATTATTAATAATAACGTTATATACACACATTTTCGCATTTGATGTATTAGAACGATTTGTGAAAAAGCCACCATCAAAATTACTTTCTCCACCTAATATTTCCATTGCTCTTAAAATTGAAGCAATTGAACAAGTATCTTCAGTAATTTTAGGAAATGATTTATTTCTCGTTTCTTCAACACTATCTTCAAGAAGTGCCCAAATGTAACCTTTTAATAATTCTCTTGCACTATCATCCCAATATGGATCATCTAAATCAGTTGTTGGATTAATGATCATAGTTAATTCATCTATTTGATTACCAACTTCTTCTTTAATTAAATATTTTACTTCTTCAATAGCTTGATCAAGTTCGATTTGATTTTCATAAATTCTGCCTCTAAATTTATTTCTATAGCCATTTTTTGTTTTCACAACTTCTACTTCTTCACTTACATGAAACATACTATGATATTTACGATAAATTGGTGTTAATGGATTCCAACATTCAGAATTTAAATAATCACGAAAATCAATTAATAATACTTTATATCCATTATCTCTTAATGTTTGAGCTGTGTAATGATATAATTCACCTTTAGGATCGGATATTATTAAATTTCTTTTCATTTTTGATTTCGCAAATGAACATAGAGTAGGAATAACATATGATGATGTTTTTCCTAATCTAGTTCCAGCAATTATTCCAACATGATTTTCTTCTAATGAATATGTTTGGAGTAAACGTCCATTGACATGACGACTAGCTTTTAATACTCCTTTCACATTTTTCTTTTCAATTTCATCATAATATATACTTCCTGGGAAATCATTAGGTAATTCATTATAATGATATAATTTAGTATTTTCATATCCGTTTAATAATTGATTAATGATTTTCATAATTTTTCTCCCCAAAGCCATATGGATTACTATTTGTTCCTTTTAGAACATGCATATTAAATAATTTTTCATCAACATTCATATTTAAACAACTTTGACGATATTCTTTCATTATATCATCAATTATGCGAACAATTTTATCAACTGAATAATTCACTAATTTTTGCATACAATTTTCATCAAAAGTAAAAGATTCGTAACCATATGTTTCTATTTTTGCATTAATAACATTAGAAATTAAATCATTTTTTTCTTCATTAGTAAATTCATGAATATAAATCATATTGCAATATTTTTCTAATTCATGGGCATTATTTTTATCACAAAAACAAATTGGTAATACTGATTGTAAATTTAAAACAATATTAGGCATAACCATTCTAAATTTAGAACGTTTGTTTGTATCTAAAAAGTTCTTAGTAATATCTAATGTTTTAGAAGAAATATCACCTTGAAAATATAAGAAATATATATTTTGTTTATCTTCATCAATTGAACGAACAAATATATTGCTATTTGATGGTTCTAAATCATAAGATGCTAAATCAGATACTTCTATTTTTTCAATATGACTATTTTTAAAAATATTTTCTAAAATAAATTCATATTGATTTTCTAACATATAATTACTATTAGACACAATACATAATGGTTTATAATTTAATGTTGTACATAAATCAACATTATGAATTGCTTGAATTATTCTTTTTCTTTCTTCATCTTTACAATATTTCATTGATTTTAATTCATTAATATCAATTTTAAATTGAGTTTGTTGATTTAGTTTCCAAGGTAAATTAGTAGCATTTAAAATGGCTTCTTTTTTAGATGAAAACAATAAATTTTCAATATCACGTTGACTTATTAAATCACTATATAAAAGTCTAGCAAATTGTTTATCATATGTATAATTATTAAATAATTTTATTTGGAATCCCTTTAATAATGTTTTATATTTTTGTAAATTATTTTCTTTAGCTTTCACATTTAGAAAAACATCATGATAAACATCTTTTAAAAGATTATATTCATCTTTATGAGAATTTTTTAATATTTCACACATAATTTCATAATAATTGACATCTTTTTGATAATGAATTAATTTCATCATTGCGGCTTCACTGTTCCATTGAGCTGCTTTATTTAAATTTTTTATTCCTTCATCTTTGTTTTTATCAACAAAGATTCCTTCCATTTGTAAGAATCCTAACAAATTCAAAATTTTAATATTACCTTCAGATGCAATTTTTCTTAATTCATTTAATATTGATTGTAATGAGCCTTTAGGTGATTGTAAGATATTGGTTTCTTTCAATTCCCATATTACTTTTCCTTTTAATTGAATACATTCATCTTTAGCTTCATCTATATCATTTTCAATATCGTTTAAAGTACAATATTGTCTAATTCTTTCATACTTTTTATAACTATTTTCGGAATAAATTTGTTCTACTTCTTCACTTTTCACAAGTAAATAAAAATTGTTGATTATTTCTTTTGGTAAATGATAAATTGTTCCTAAACAATTTATTATTTTCTTTGTATCTTTGATAAATTCTTTAAAAAGAATTTCAATTGAAAAATAATCATTTAGCATTAATTCAATAAAGTATTTTAGCATCTATTCTTCTCCTTTCTTTCTTCTTGTTATTACTTTATCAATCAATCCATATTTTTTTGCTTCTTCAGCTGACATGATTGTATCACGATCAGTATCTTTTTGAATTGTTTCAATTGATTGATTGGTATTTTCTGCCATCATTTGATTTAATTTATCACGGGTTTTTTTAATATGTTCTGCCGCGATAATTATGTCTGAAGCTTGTCCTGTAGCTCCACCTAGTGGCTGATGAATAAGAATTTCACAATTCTCTGTAGCACTTCTCATTCCTTTAGTTCCACAACTTAAAATGAATGCTGCCATGCTAGCAACCATTCCTAATCCAACTGTAGCAACTTTGGCATCAATGTAATTCATTGTGTCAACAATTGCCATTCCATCTGAAACACTTCCACCACAACTATTAATTTGTAAGGTAATAATTCTATCTTCTATTGGTACTTCTTGTATTCTAAATCTATCTGTTACATACAAGATTTGACTAATTACTCGTTCTGCTAATTCTGTTGTGATTGGTCCAAAAATATTGATTACATTTCTTTCTAATGAATAATCCCATGAAAATTTTTCCATTTTTTACCTCCTTAAATTAAAATTTTATTCAATTATTCAATAAACGATTAATTTACTAAAACATTATATCACATATATTTACTTGAATTCCCACATTTTCACAAGTTTAAAAAATATTTTTGCAAATAAAAATATCAATTCTTATGAACTGATATTCTATATAATTATTTTTTGATACTACGAAATACATAATATCCATTCTTTTTTAAAATCACTTCAACATTCCCAAATACTTCTTGCATTAAGACCATCATTGATTGGGCACCTTGTTTCTTTTGAATCACAACAATTAAAGAACCATTATCTTTAATTTTTTTAATGCCATCAATAACAATTCCTTGAACTACTTTTTTTCCTGCTCTTATTGGTGGATTAGAAATTATTAAATCATAATTATCATTAATATTTTGATATAAATCACTTATTAAAGCATTAACATTACTTCTTTTATTTGCAAAAATATTTTTATTTGATAAATTGATTGCTCTTTCATTAACATCAATCATATCAATATGGGAATTAGGAAATATACATGATAAGCAAATCCCAATAATACCGATACCACATCCAACATCTAAAATTGAATCAATTGATAATTTATCTTTTAATATTTGCATACTTTGTAATAATAAATGGGTTCCATAATCTACTCTTTCTTTAGAAAAAACACCATTATCTGAATGAAATGATAAATTAATAGGTTTATTATTATTATCTACATATGTATAATCAAAAACAAATTCATTAGATTGCAATGTTGGATCATTTGTATAATAATGACTCATAACTATTATATTGAAATGTTAAGAAAAGAAAATAGAAGTCTAAAAAAACTAGACTTCTATTATTCAATAGCTTACTTAACTTCAACAACTGCTCCAGCTTCTTCTAATTTTGATTTAATGGCATTTCCTTCATCAGGGTTTACGCCTTCTTTAATAGCTTTAGGGGCAGCATCAACTAAGTCTTTTGCTTCTTTTAAGCCTAATCCAGTTAATTCTCTAACAACTTTAATAACAGCAATTTTGTTTGGACCAATTTCTTTTAATACTACATTAACTGTAGATGGTCCTTCTTCTTCAGCAGGAGCTCCAGCAGCAGCAACAGCAACAGGAGCAGCAGCTGTAACACCAAATTCTTCTTCGATTGCTTTTACAAGTTCATTTAATTCAAGAACAGACATTTCTTTTAAAGATGCGATAAATTCGCTAACATTAATTTTCATTTTTCTTCCTCCTTTTATTATTGTTCTTTTTCAGAGACAGCCTTAATAGCGCAAGCTAAATTGCGGATAGGTGCCTGTAATACACTTAATAACATTGATAACATACCATTCTTATCTGGTAATGTAGCTAATACTTTTAGTTCATCAACAGATACAACTTTACCTTCAACGATACCAGCTTTTATTTTAAGCTTATCGTTTTTCTTTTGATATCCATAAATTATCTTAGATGCACTTGTAGCATCTTTTGAGAAAGCAACGGCACTTGGTCCTTTTAAAACATCTTCAAAACCTTGGTAACCACATTGAGATGCAGCACGATTTATAATGTTATTTTTAATAACATGTAAATCACATCCTTGTTTGTATAATTGGTTACGTAAATCCATTGTTTCAGCTACTGTTAAACCAATGCAATCAACAACAACAGCTGATGCTGAACTTTGTAATTTATCAGCAATTTCATTAACATGATTTACTTTTGCCTGTAATGTTGCTTCTTTCATTTTTACACCTCCTTGGAATTAAGAAAACCCCTTTTAACTTTTTACCGCATGTTAAAAGAGGGACTGTGTTTTACACTGTTAACCTCGGTGGGATTTTTAAGCATAGCCCCCACTGTCTACGGCATTTAATCTGTATCACTATTTTTATATGGTTTTTTTCTAATTATATTTAATTATTATTTAATTATATTAAAATTATTTATCTAATAATATTAAATTATTATCTTATATTTATTTTAGGGATTATATTGTAGCTGGATCAATTTTGATACCAGGTCCCATAGTAGTTGTAACAGAGATGTTTTTAACATAAACACCTTTTACAGTTGCAGGTTTAGCTCTCATTAATACGTTATTAACTGTTTTAATGTTTTCAATTAATTTTTCATCATCAAATGAAGCTTTACCAACGATTGTAGCAATATTACCAGCTTTATCTACACGATATTCAACTTTACCTGCTTTGATTTCTTCTACTGCTTTCTTGATATCCATTGTAACTGTTCCAGTTTTGGCATTTGGCATTAAGCCTTTTGGACCTAGAATTTTACCTAATTTACCAAGTTCACCCATCATATCAGGTGTTGCAACAATTATATCAAATTCAAACCATCCACCTTTGATTTTATCAAGGTATTCAGTATCGCCAACATAATCTGCACCAGCTTCTTGAGCTTCTTTAGCTTTTGGTCCTTTAGTTAATACTAAAACTTTTCTAGTTTTACCTGATCCATAAGGTAATACAATTGCCCCACGTAAGTTTTGTTCAGCTTTACGTGAATCAAGATTTAAACGGAAAACAATCTCAACAGTAGCATCAAATTTAGTAATACTAGTTTTCTTTGCTAATGCAACTGCTTCTGCTAATGAATATTTTTTAGATGAATCAATTAGTTTTGCAGCTTCTTGATACTTCTTTCCTACTTTTGCCATATTTTTCCTCCTTTGTGGTCTAACGGAATTTCCTCCCACTGCTTAAGCATTGATTGCTTAAACACTTTGGTGAATCGTTAGAATTAATTAGTCTTCAACAACGATTCCCATATTTCTTGCAGTTCCTTCAATAATCTTCATACCTGCTTCAACAGTATAAGCATTTAAGTCAGGTAATTTAGTTGTCGCAATTTCACGTACTTTATCACGTTTGATTGTTGCAACTTTTGTTTTCTTAGAATTTGCGGAACCGCTTTGAATGCCAGCAGCTTTCTTTAACATGTCTGATGCTGGTGGAGTCTTTGTTATAAAAGTAAATGTACGATCTTCATAAACAGTTATTACTACTGGAACAGTCCATCCTGCCATATCTTTTGTTGCTTCATTGAATTGAAGTACGAATTGTTGTCCATTAACACCAGCTTGTCCTAGTGCAGGTCCAACAGGTGGAGCCATTGTAGCTTTTGCTGCTTGAATTTGTAATTTAATTACTTTTGTGATTTTTTTTGCAGCCACGAGACACACCTCCTCTTTTGTCCGTGTGTGGTCATACGAGTTTAACACTCTTCCACTTTAAAAATAGCACGTGAGATTAATGCACGCTATCATATTATACTACATTAAATTATTGTTGTCAAGATGAATTTGCAAAATGAAAATAAAAGTTTTTATTGATAAAATTATGATTAAAAATTCTTCATATATTTTCTTCAACATAATTTAAAATGGCATAGCATCCTTTTATTTCATTCTCATTAACAACCATATCCCTTAATTCTAATGTTAATTCATTAGCAACATTTTCATCATTGCTACGGCCTTGAAAGAACAAACAAAATATTCCACTTGCTTCTTCTTTCATTAAATTTGTTAAATCAATGTCAATATAATATCTATCAACTTGTTCAATTCTTTTAGGTAATGAAATAAAAGACATTTGAATATATTCATTTTCATCTTGCCTTTTAAAAAGAAATATTAATTCATATGTTTTTTTACTTTTACGATTTTGAATATAATTAGTTTTATCTTCTAAATCATCATAATCAATATCAGATTCTTTAAATTCAATACTAATATCTTCAATTGTCACATCTTGATAAAGCAAAATCGGTTCACCATTATATTTGTATATTCCTTCGGGAAATTCATATGGCTCTTGCGCATAACAATATGCAAAACATGAAATAAGAAGTATTACCTCAAAAAAAAGAAAAATCCTTATGTGTGAATTCATAGATATATCCTCCTAAATTATTATTTTATAAAGCTAAATAGATAATAAAACAAAAAACTCCCTTATGTTAAACAAGAGAGTTCAATTACTAAAATAGACATTATATTAAATTCACTCTGTATTAAAACAAATATATACCTATTAGAATTAATTATAAAAAGCTTAACTCTCTTATACATATAATGTTTAATTCTACTTATATTATATTCTTCTTTAATAATAAATGCAAGAGTTTAATCAATTTTGTTTAATAATTTTTAAAAATTATATCATTTGATTATTTTTTTATCAGTATAGTTTATAACAGAGTCAAAAATAAAAGACTAATCATTACATCATAAACAATGTGACTAGTCTAATAATTCATATTAATTATCTTTTTTAACTTCATCAAATTCAAGTTCTGCTGGTGCAGTTCTACCTGCAAAATCAATTAATACTGTGACTTTTCTTTTTTCTAAATCAATATTTTCAATTGTTCCTAATTGACCTGTGAATATACCTGATATAACTCTTACAGAATCGCCAACTTCACATTCAAAAGGTTTTTCATTCACTATTCCACAAAGTTTTAAAATAGGAATCATTTCTTCTTCTAATAGTGGTACTGGTTTTGCTCCACCACCAGATGAACCTAAAAACCCTGTAACCATTGGTGTATTACGAACCATGAACCATGTTTCATCAGTAACAATCATATCAACAAATACATATCCAGGATATGGTTTATTAATTATTTCTTTTGTTTCCCCTTTTTTTGTTTTTTCATAAATTGTTTCTTTAGGAACCAAAACATTAAATATATAATCACTCATATTCATTGATTCAACACGAAGTTCAATATTTTTTTTCGCAACATCTTCTAATCCAGAATATGTTTGGACAACATACCATGCTCTAAAATTTTCTTCCATTTTATTATCCTTTTACTTTCTCTAATTAGTGGAATAAATTTGCTAATGGTTTAATTGCATATTCAATAAACGCTCCTAAACCAGCATCAATTAAGGTAAAGAATAATGTGAAAATTAAAACAAAAATGAATGTTGTAATACAATTTTCAAGCATTTCTTTTTTATTAGGCCAAGACACTCTTTTTACTTCATATATAGATGGTTTATAATAAGGCCAAATAGATAAAACTAATGAAAAGGCACCTAACAACATTAATATCCAAGCAAATACTAATGGATAATCACCTATTAAAAATACACCACTATTAACAACAAGACCTGTTTGACCTCCTGTTGTTTCTCCTTTATAAATCAAAATACCAAGGATTAAAGATATTAAAGCTAAAACCAATAAGACTAATCCTTCATATTTATAATCTTTCATAAAGGCTTCAGCTAATCTATTTTTCTTTGTATTTTTTTCTTTTTGTTCAACTTTTTTAACTTCTTCAGCCATTTTTATCCTCCTATTTAGTTTCTTTGTGAATAGTATGTTTATTACATTTCTTACAGAATTTTTTTATTACCATTCTATTAGGGGTATTTAATTTATTTCTGTTAACTACATAATTTCTTGATAAACATTCTTCACAAACCAAGATTACTTTTTCTCTCATATTTTACCTCTTTCTTTGATAACATCAAAGATAGACCAATATCACTCTAATATTTTATCAAAATTTAGGGCGTTTGTCAATTCTAATTTTCTTTTTTTATGTAGCATCATCAGTTTGTTGTTTTTTGATTTTTTCTTTAATTCGAAATAATGAATTATAAACTCTTTTAATATCACATTTTAAAAACATAGCAATTTCTTTAGGACGATATTTTTTTTGCCATAAATGATAAACATCTTCTTCAAATTGACTACATTGAATAGTAGGATTTTCATAAACAAAATGATTCTCATCTTGAACTGTTGCTACATCTAATGCTAAATCAACTGAATAAATGTAATTCTTTTCTTTCATCATTAATTGCATATATTTACGTTGTAAAATTAAATCAAAATATTTATTAAATGATTTAGTAAATGAAGGATCATAATTTTTGATTGCCACATCTAATGCCATTAAACCTTCTTGGACAAAATCATCTTGAAATCTTTTTTGAATTTTAAAAGCTTTAATACGCTTATAAATTAAACTCATGTATTTATTATATAAAATGTCTAAGGCTTCTGGTTCTGATTCACTTATCAAATATAACAATTCATAATCGTTATATTGTATCATGATTTCCTCCCATTATTGTTTACGATATTTTATTATTTCATACACTAAAATACTACAAGAAACTGAAGCATTTAAAGAATTAACATGACCTACCATAGGAATTTGTACTAAAAAATCACAATTTTCTAAGACAAGTCTGGATATGCCTTTTCCTTCAGACCCAATAACTAAACAAATTGGCATATTATATTTCATTTGATCATAATTTGTACTTTTAGGTGTTTTTTCAGCACCAATAATCCAATATCCATTTTCTTTTAATTTTTTTATTGTATTAACTAAATTAACAACTTCACATACTTTAACATATTCAATAGCACCTGTAGATACTTTTGCAACTGTTGCATTTAAGTGAACACTACGATTTTTACCAATTATTACACCATCCACACCTGCTGCATCACATGTCCTTAAAATAGCTCCTAAATTATGAGGATCTTCTAAAGAATCTAACATAACAATTAAAGGATATTTTTTATGAACATTTTGTAATAAATCAGATAGTTCAACGTATTTATATTCTTCTACTTGGGCAATTATTCCTTGATGCATTCCTTTTACTAAAGAATCCATTTGTTTTTGATTTAATATTTCATAATCTAAATGATTTTTGTTGGCAATCTCTATTAATTCTATTTGTTTAGAAAGAATATATAATTTCTTTATATTTCTTTTTGCTTGAATTGCTTCTTTTACAACATTCTTTCCATAAATTAATTCTTTCATTATTTAATTATACCTCTATTTATTCATTACATATTTGGATTGCTTTTTTAAATATTTCTTCTAATCGTTCATTTCTTTTTAATAAATATAAATAACCGATTATTGCTTCAAATCCTGATGCATGAATATATTCTTGAGTTCTTGTTTTATATTGATAATTACGACCACGATGATAAATATTTCTTTCTTCATCTGTTAGAATTGGTTCCAGTTTTAAAATAATTTTATATTGACTAGTTCTACTAACATACTTTACACATTCATCATGTAATTTACCTAATTTAGTAATGCCATTTTGTAAGACATAATTACGAATATATAATTCATAACAAGCATCACCAATAAAGGCAAGATCAGCACCTGATAAATTTTTAATATCATGTTCATTTAAGGATTTAACAAGATCCATTAAAGCATTATTCCTTTCGCATTTAATAATTTGCGATATTCGTCAGCTTTTAGAAAATCTTTATTATTTCTTGCTTCTTTCCATAATGAAACTATTTCTAAATCTTCATTATTTAATGGATTAATTACTTTATCAATACCATATACCCACATCATTTCATCTAATAATGTTAATGATTCTTTTATTGTTTGAACATCAAATTCTTTTTGTCTTGATAATTGATTCATTAATTTAATTAATTTCCATAAAGCTGTAAGTCCATTGGCAGTATTAAAATCATCACTTAAAGCATTAATAAATTCTTCACGAATTGAACAAATGACAGAATCAGTTATTTTTTCAACTTTATAATCAGTAATATTCTTTTCAATTTGTAATTTATAAATTAAACCTTTTTTTGTATTAATTATTTTATCATAATCATTAATTGCTTGATTAGTTAATTCTTGACGGTAATTTAAAGGTTGATGATAAGGAACATTTAATAAAAGTAAACGATATGGTCCATAACCAATTTCCTTTAATAAATCTTTTGCCATAATAACATTGCCTAATGATTTACTCATTTTAACACCATTTAAATCAATACGTCCATTATGCATCCAATAATTAGCAATTGCATGATTGTAAGCAACTTCTGCTTGGGCAATTTCATTATCATGGTGTGGGAACTTTAATTCAATGCCACCACCATGAATGTCAATTTTACCTTTGAATATGTTGGATATCATTACGACACATTCTGTATGCCATCCAGGTCTTCCATCACTCCAAGGTGAATGCCATTTCTTTCCTTCTGTTGTTTCTTTCCACAAATTGAAATCATTAGCATTTCTTTTTTTTTCGTTTTCACTTATTCTAGCACCTGTAATTAAATTTTCTTGAGTTTGCCCACTTAATATTCCATAATTCTTTACTTTTGATACATCAAAATATACATCACCATCAACAACATATGCTCCACCTTTTTGAATAAGTAATTCAATAAAGGAAATAATCTCATTCATATTTTCTGTTACTTTAGGATTTTTATAGTGTGGAAGACAATTTAATTGATGATAAGTTTCTAAAATTGAAGCAATATAACGTTCAGATATAACACTTTCTTCCACGTTTTCTTCTTTAGCTTTGTTAATAATTTTATCATCTATATCTGTGAAATTTGAAACCATTCTAACTTTATATCCTAAATATTGAAAAAATCTTACGACAACATCAAAGAAGACAATTGGACGTGAATTACCAATGTGCATATCATTATAAACAGTTGATCCACAGACATACATTGAAACCTCATTTTCATGTATTGGGTGGAATTCTTCTAATTTGTTTGTATAAGAATTATATATTTTAATCATTGACATTTCCTCCTTTTGTCTCAATTATTATAGCACACTTCTTTAGAAAAAACTATTAAAATAATAATGTTTCTTTTTTTAATTTTTTAAAAAAGGGATTTTAATGCATTTATAACATCAAAATCCGTTTTAAATCATTTATATAGAATATTATATTTTTTATTTTTATCATATCACATTGCATAATATTTATATAACAATAATATTAATATAACAATAATATTGAAGATATTATTGTGTTATTATTGTGTTATTATTGTGTTATTATTTTGCTTTAGGAAAATAAATTATGAACTTAGTTCCTTTTGGTTCATTATGATCAACACTTATTTCCCCATTCATTGCTTCAACAAGAGTTTTAGCAATTGATAATCCTAAACCATTACCACCATTTTCACGAGTTCTTGCTTTTTCTTCACGATAAAAACGCTCAAATATTCTTGTCTTTGTTTCTTCTGATATACCTATACCTGTATCATCTACTTCAATCATAACTTTTGAACCAATTGATTTTAAAATTATATTAATTGAATCATTAACATTAGTATATTTTAAAGCATTATCAATTAAGATAATCATTACTTGTCTTATTTTATCGCGGTCAATTTTAACAATACCATCTTCACCTTGGTAAGATAAATTTCTTTCTTGAATAATGGCAATTTCTTTAAAAGGTTCAATTATTTCTTCTAAAACTTTATCTAAATTAACAATTTCCATATCTAAAGTCACAGAATTTTGATCATTTCTTGTTAACAATAATAATTCAGAAGTTAATCTACTTAATCTTGATACTTCATTTAATACAACTGCTAAATCTTCTAAGTTATCATAAATTGTGGTATCGAGATTAGTCATAATATTTTCCAATTTACTTTGAATAACAGCCAAAGGAGTTCTTAATTCATGAGATGCATCGCTAATAAATGAAATATGTTTATCAACAAATTCACCAATTGGTTTAGTTGCTTTTTGCATCATGAAATAACTAACACCAATGCAAATAACTAAAATAAAGGCAACACTAATAGCATATGTGACAATTAATTCTTTTTTAGAATTAACTTCACCATCAACATTCATATATATTTTTACACGATATACAGTTTTAAAATTATGAGTTTTATTTTCAATTAAATCAATGGGAAAATTAGCTGTTGTATAATAAACTAAATAATTATTACCATCCACTTTTTCTTCAACAAATTTTTGATATGTTGCACCATTTAAATCTAAATCAATGCCTTCATTTAATTTTTCATTACCACCAACAATATATGTATCTAATTGAGGAATACCATGACCAGGTAAAATATCTTCATCACTATAATAATAAATTATTGTCATTCTTGGATCAGGTGATTTTAATTTAGAATAGATATCATAAGTTTTAGAATTTAATTTTTCCACATAACTTACTACTTCATTTTTTGATTCATCAAATATTCTTTCATTAATAGAAACATATGCAATAAAACCAAAAACTACAAATATCAAAAGAAATGTTACTAAATTAAATATCATTGAATTAATGCGATAACGAGCAAAATTCTCTCTAATCCAATAAGCACTTTTTTCTTTAATCTTTTTCACTCCACATATATCCTACATTTCGTAATGTTTTTAAATAAATATGATAATCATATTTTTTTAGACTTTTTCTTAAATTAGAAACATATACTTCAACAACACTCCATATTGTTTCACTATCAAATCCCCATATACGATTAAACAATTGTTCTTTGGTAATAATTATTTCTTTATTACGAACAAGATATTCTAAAATATCATATGTTTTGCCAACAACATCTAATGGTTCATCATGAATTGTTACTCTTTTTTGGGGAATGTCAAACTTCATATCTTTGAATACTAATTGAATACCATCAAAAGTATTATTGTAACGACGAAGAAGGGCATTTACTCTAGCAATTAATTCATCACGATAAAATGGTTTTGTAACATAATCATCAGCACCAAGTTTTAAACCTCTTACTTTATCAGCAATACTATCTTTAGCTGTTAACATAATTACAGGGCAAGTTCCTTTAGAACGAATTTTCTTTAAAATAGTAAATCCATCAACATTAGGAAGCATAATATCCAAAATAATTAAATCATAAATGTTTTGTTCACAAGCATACATTGCATCTTCACCATCATAAATAGGAATAGTATCAGCAATGCTTTTCAACATTTCACATATTGCTTTATTTAAATGTTTATCATCTTCAATAATTAATATTTTCATAATGACCTCCTTTTTTTGTTATTGTATTAAAATGTTCTTAAATTAAACTTAATTATTATGATTTTAGCATAAATTAAAAACTTTTGCAACAAAAAAGCCCATCTTCTAATAAGAAAATGAGCACTTTTATTAATAATTCATATATAACTAACGTTTTGAGAATTGTGGAGCACGACGAGCGCCTTTTAAACCATATTTCTTACGTTCTTTACTACGAGGATCACGAGTAATTAATCCTGCTTTCTTTAAGATAGGTCTATATTCAGGATTAACTTCTAATAAGGCACGAGTAATTCCATGACGAATAGCACCTGCTTGACCACTAATGCCTCCACCACATACGTTAACAACTACATCATAACTTGATTCAGTTTTTGTTAATGTTAATGGTTGTAATACATCTAGACGAGTTGCACCACTTGGAATGTAATCAACAAATCCACGATTATTAATGGTAATTTGTCCTTTACCTGGGATTAAACGAACTCTAGCAACTGAGCTTTTACGTCTACCTGTTCCATAATATTGTACTTTTTCCATGAATTTCACCTACCCTCTCAAAGTATAAACTTCTGGTTTTTGGGCTTGTTGTTTATGATCTGGACCACAATAAACAAAAAGTTTTCTATACATTTCGCTTCCTAAAGAATTTTTAGGTAACATACCTTTTATTGCACTTTCAACAATCTTTTGTGGTTGAGTAGCTAACATTTTTTTAGCTGTTCTAGTTTTTAAACCACCATTATATCCAGAGTGGTGAATATACAATTTATCATTTAATTTGTTTCCTGTTAATACTACTTTTTCCGCATTAACAATTATTACATAATCTCCGCAATCCATATTAGGAGTAAATGTAGGTTTATGTTTACCTCTTAATATTGATGCTACTTCTGCAGCAAGTCTTCCTAATACTAAACCTTCAGCGTCGATAACATACCATTTACGTTCAATTTTTTGGGCACATGGCATATATGATTTATTCATTTTTTCCTCCTTTTATATTCAGATAATGTGGATTTTATCTGATTTAATCAAGGGCTTTTATTTGTGGGTTAATAAAATGTACCTTTAGTATAATACTCTTTTTTTGTTAATTTGTCAAGATATATCTGATGTTTTTTTATAATTTTTATTAAAGTATATATATTGTTAACTAATTGCATTCTTCTTATAATTTCCTAATACACCTTTAACTGCTATATAACTAACAAAAGCATGAGGGTCAATTCTTTTAATAATTGGGTAATAATCTTGGACTTCATATGTCATAACTATTGTTTCAAATACCCATTTTTGTTCACCTGTATATCCTCCAATAGCAGGATACATTGTAACACCATGTTTAAAATCATTTAATAATTCAGATTTTAATTCATCTTTTTTAGTTGTGATAATTGTAATTTTTTGGAAATTATAAATTGTATGAATTTTATCTAATGTTAATACTTGGATAATTAAACGAATGATTGTATAAACGGCAACAGATATACTTTTTCCAACAATTGCTCCACTTACAATAATTATTGTATCAACAGTTCCCGAAATAACTGTAAATGGAATTCCTGTTTTTAATGAGAAGCTTTGAGAAACAATATCTAATCCCCCTGTAGAGGAACCTGAACGAAGAGTTATTCCACAACCTGCTCCACATAATAATCCTCCTAAAACAGAAAGAACAATTGTATCTCCTTTTGTTAGTACTTCAAAAGGATTAAATCCATGAGCAAATGCTATATCAAATAAATATATTAATAACATTTGTAATAAAACAGAACTCAATGTTAATACAGCAAATCTTTTACTGACACCTCTCCATCCTAAAATAAAAAGAGGGACATTAAATAAACCTATACATACTGATTTAAGCCATGGAAGAGAAAAAATATCAGCTATTATTTGTGATATTCCTGTTAATCCTCCAGCATAAAATTTCCCTAGGCCCAAGACAAAAACAATTGAAAAACAATATATGATAGATCCGACAATCATACCTAGAACACTCATTAATATTCTATTTTTCATTATTTTGTGAAGCCATTCAAACTTATTCATATTTTACCTCACGATGTTTATTATATATACATTACAAGCTACGCTTGTATTATAAGCTACGCTTGTATTATAAGCTACGCTTGTATTATGAACTTTGTTCATATTGTGAACTTTGTTCATATTGTGAACTTTGTTCATATTGTGAACTTTGTTCATATTGAATCGGGAACGGAAACATAATTTCAAAAACAATAGGTGAAAGAACACAAGATAATATTGCTGCTAATACTAAACATTCACCAAATTCATTAGAAAATACTTGATGTTCAACACCAATATGTTTTACCGCAATCGATACTACTAAAGTACATGATGCAAGTAATAAAAATACAATTGATGCTTTTTTAGTATAATAACGTAAAATATATAATAATGGTAATTTACTAACAATAAAAGCTAATAATAAAATTAAAACAATTATTATATATTTAGGTTCATGAATAAATATTCTAATGTCTAAACGTACACCTACTAAAATAAAAAAGATGGGAATAAATAAACCAAATGCAATACTTTCAATGGTATGAATCAATTGATGATTTACATTAATCTTTTTCATAAATATACCTAATAAGAAAGCCCCTAAAACATATTCACCTCCTGCTATATCTGATAATATAACACAACCAGCTAAAGAAACTAAAGCTAATCTAACAGGTAAATATGTCATTCCTGAATTGACTTTTTCATTATTTTTACGGAATATTTTTTCTAATAACCAAACAAATATAAAAATAAAAATAAAGCCAAGGTATGCTACTAAACGTATCCAATTAATATCTAATACAAACATAAATATTGTCAGTAATATTACTGATGCTAATTCCGAAATCGTGGAAAAATATATAATAATATTTCCATAACTTGTTTTTGCTAGTTTTTCTGTATGAATTAAAGGAACAACAATTCCCGCAAACGTTGAGGAAATAACTATTGTAACTAATAATACACCTAAAATAGAATGTTCATATTGATTAATAAAACAAAATGATAAAGCAAATGAAATAAGATAAACTATTCCTAATAAAATAAAACATACTTTTCGAATATTAATTCCTTTTTCATTTTCTGATTCTTTCCATACAAAGAAATTATTATCATAACCGCTTAAAAACATAATAAAGATAAATCCACTAACATACATGCAATTCATAATCCATGATGCAATAGAATTATTATTAGATATATCTAACCATTGTTGATAAAATATTTGTCTTAATCCTATTCCTACTAATATTTCAATAACAAATGATGGTAAAAACCTGATTTTACAAACTGAAATAAGAACAGAAAGGATGACACTAATTCCTAATAAAACAACAATTGGTAATAAAAAATAGGTATCTTTTCCTTCTAAAAGATTAGGTACTTTTAGAAAAAAATTATTGTTCATGTTTTTTTATTTCCTCTTTAATATCTAATCTTTTAAATAAAACAATTGGTTTATCAATTGTTTCACCTGTTAATGTTTTGCCAAACACTAAAGATGAAATTGTTCTATTCTCTTCATTTACTTTTAATTCATCTAAAATTATTTTACTTGATGTTGGCATAACTGGTTCAATCATAATACTAATTAATCGTAACATTTCATATAAATGATACATCACATCATTTAATTCTTCTTTTTTGGATTCATCTTTAGCTAATACCCAAGGAGAAGTTTCATCAATATATTTATTTGCTCGATCAATATAGCTCCATATAATATTTAAACCATTTTGAAATTGAAAATTATTAAAATCATTTTGATATGTTTCAATAACTTTTTTTGTTAATGACAATATTTCATCATCGTAAGTAAAATAAGATTTATTAGGTTTAACAACTTTTCCTTGGAAATATTTATTAATCATGGAAATACTTCTACTAACTAAATTTCCTAAATCATTTGCTAGATCTACATTGTATCTTTCAATAAATCTTTCCCAAGTAAATATACCATCATTACCAAGAGGCATTTCTTTTACTAAATAATAACGTAAGGAATCTAAGCCATATTCATTTACAACATCATTTGGATAAACAATGTTGCCAACAGACTTACTCATTTTTCCTTCTTTCATTAATATCCAACCATGAGCATATAATTTAAAGCGAATAGGTACATTAAGTGCCATTAACATAATTGGCCAATAAATGGCATGGAATCTTAAAATATCTTTACCTACGACATGAACGACTTCATCTCCATTTAACCAATATTTTTGATATAATGAATCATCTTGTGATTTATAACCTAAAGCTGTTAAATAATTAGCTAGAGCATCAATCCAAACATAAATGACATGTTTAGGATTACTTTTTACAGGAATACCCCATTTAAAAGATGTTCTACTAACACATAAATCTTCTAATCCTTGTTCAATAAAAGAAATAACTTCATTTCTTCTTGTTTCAGGTTGAATAAAATCTTTATTTGCTTTAATAAAATCTAATAATTGTTTTTCATATTTCTTTAATCTTAAAAAATAAGATTCTTCTTTAACTTTAATTGTTGGTCTTCCACAATCAGGACATGTTCCATCTTCATTTAATTGTGATTTGGGAAAAAAAGATTCACATGGAACACAATAATTACCTTCATAAGTTCCTAAATAAATATCATCTTGACGAAGTAATTGTTCAAAAATATCTTGAACTACTTTAGTATGTCTTTCTTCACTTGTACGAATAAAATCATTATTAGTTATTTGTAAATTTTGCCATAAATTTTTGGTTCTACTAGCAACTTCATCAACAAATTCTTGAGGGGTTTTATTTTGTTTTTTGGCTGCTTCTTCAATTTTTTGTCCATGTTCATCCATTCCTGTTAAGAAATATGTATCATCATTTTTTTGTCGATGATATCTAGCAAAAACATCACAAACTACTGTTGAATAAGAATTACCAATATGAACATCCCCACTTGCATAATAAATTGGCGTTGTTATATAACATTTTTTATCCATAATTTTACCATAATTCCTTAAATGCACGATATTTTTCACTCACTTGATCTCTTTTCATTGTAAGTGCTTGTTCAATAGGAATTGCTACTAATTCATTGTTGACTTCACAAATACAACATCCACTATTTCCTTTAATTAATTCTTCAACAGCTTTAACTCCCATAATGGAAGCTAATACACGGTCACGTGGTGTAGGACATCCACCACGTTGAATATGTCCTAAAATGGTAGCTCTAGCATCGAATGGGGTTCTGTCAGTTATTATTTTCGCCAGTTTATTGACATCAGTTACTTTTTCCGCAACCAAAACAATGGCATGACGTTTAGATCTTGCAGCTTCACAAATCTTATCAACAATTTCATCTTCGTGATAACCTGTTTCACTACATACAACTACTTCAGCACCAACTGCGATACCTGACCAAATAGCTAATGCCCCACAATTTCTTCCCATTACTTCAATTATTGAACATCTTCGATGACTACTTGATGTATCTCTTAATTTATCTACTGCATCAACTATCGTTGTTAAAGCGGTATCAAAACCAATTGTATAATCAGTTCCTGGAATATCATTATCAATTGTTCCTGGAAGTCCAATACATTTTATATTCATTTCATCTAAAGCAAGAGCTCCACGATATGTTCCATCGCCACCAATACAAACTAAAGCATCAATACCATATTCTTGTAAATTTTCAATGGCAACTTCTCTGATTTCTCGATATTTAAATTCAGGAAGACGAGCAGTACCTAAAAAAGTACCTCCACGATTGATTCTTTCTGAAACTGATTTACGATGTAATCGTTCAATTTTTCCTTCATACATGCCACGATAACCATCATATATACCATATACTTCTAAATCATTAGAAATTGCAGCACGTACAACAGCACGAATTGCAGCATTCATTCCTGGAGCATCTCCCCCAGATGTTAGTACTCCTATTTTACGAATCATTTCGCTTCACCTCTTGTTATTTTCTTCAATATTATATCACTTTTTTTATTTTCATGTAAATATATTTATAAAAATTTGTTATTAAATATATTTATATATTTTATGTTAATTTAGTCAAACGATCAATAATAACTTGTAATTGATTACCCGAGTTTGACAGTTATTGTGCTACAAAAATTAATTTATGCAGAAATCATTAAAAAAACACCTAAATATGGC
>CANQVC010000010.1 GCA_947627195.1 uncultured Bacilli bacterium | reverse complement strand
ATAACAATATTACCTTTACAGGAATTGAAACGCCATCAAATTGAAACGGAAATGTGTACGGTTTGATAACAATATTACCTTTACAGGAATTGAAACTGGTTTGTTATCGATGTTTTGCCAAGAAGTTTTAAATAACAATATTACCTTTACAGGAATTGAAACGAAGAACTTGTCGCTGAAATTGGGTCAGCTTATGCATAACAATATTACCTTTACAGGAATTGAAACTTTAAAATATTCCCTTGCATCCTCTTCTTTTTCAAAATAACAATATTACCTTTACAGGAATTGAAACTAATTCTTTATCCGTTAAAAATTCATTATGATTAAATAACAATATTACCTTTACAGGAATTGAAACTCCTTTGTACCCTACCAATTCAAATTGCCTCATTTTTTATAACAATATTACCTTTACAGGAATTGAAACTTTTTTGTGAATCAATTTCTTTATTATTCATTTTTATAACAATATTACCTTTACAGGAATTGAAACAATATCAGGTGTGATATTGAGATTTTGGGTAAAGAATAACAATATTACCTTTACAGGAATTGAAACCTTCCGATTAAACTAATTTTTATTTTCATGCTTATTATAACAATATTACCTTTACAGGAATTGAAACTTCATCGTGAAACTTTGTTTCTCTGTGATGGATTTATAACAATATTACCTTTACAGGAATTGAAACTTTACCTTTGTCAAAATCGTTTTGTTTTGGCTTCTAAATAACAATATTACCTTTACAGGAATTGAAACTCTAATAATTCAAGTTTTATAGGTTTAAATATATTTTATAACAATATTACCTTTACAGGAATTGAAACATTTTTAAAGTTTTCATTTTTTTATTTCCTTTCATTTATAACAATATTACCTTTACAGGAATTGAAACGGATAATCTGGATTAGTATGAATCGGATATATACATATAACAATATTACCTTTACAGGAATTGAAACAAATATTCGTATATGTTATTGTTTTCCGTATATTTATAACAATATTACCTTTACAGGAATTGAAACACTATATGAACTCATAATTTTTTCTCCTAGTGGTTAATAACAATATTACCTTTACAGGAATTGAAACCTTTTTCATCTTCAAATGCTACTGGGACACTATCGCATAACAATATTACCTTTACAGGAATTGAAACCGTTTTGATTTGACCATTTTAACAAGTAATCTTCAATAACAATATTACCTTTACAGGAATTGAAACTTTTTCGAGTATGTTATTAGTGATTTAAAATGTAATAACAATATTACCTTTACAGGAATTGAAACTTAGTTAAAAACAAACTATTTAACGGAACACGAGCAATAACAATATTACCTTTACAGGAATTGAAACTTCTTTATTATTCATTTTTTTCTTCTCTTTTTAAAAATAACAATATTACCTTTACAGGAATTGAAACGCTATAAAGTAATTTATCTTCCGTAAAATTTACTAAAATAACAATATTACCTTTACAGGAATTGAAACTTGAATTTGTTTGTCACGTTCAATATATTTGTTATAATAACAATATTACCTTTACAGGAATTGAAACTTTTAGATAAAATGCTAGATGACGTTGTTATTAAAATAACAATATTACCTTTACAGGAATTGAAACCCTAAATTGATTTTTAATTTTTTCATTTTTTCTTTATAACAATATTACCTTTACAGGAATTGAAACTTTAAAATTTCAATTGTTTTCATATTTGTATACCTATAACAATATTACCTTTACAGGAATTGAAACTTCTATCATACTTATTTTTTACCTTTCGCAGCACTAATAACAATATTACCTTTACAGGAATTGAAACGATATATTGCCTGTCTTCTCGGTCAAAATGCATTAATAACAATATTACCTTTACAGGAATTGAAACTGCTTTTAAACAGCAGATAACTGCAGCCGTTGGAATAACAATATTACCTTTACAGGAATTGAAACAAATCCCATTTACAACACTTCTTGGTGATCTTTGAAATAACAATATTACCTTTACAGGAATTGAAACATTAATTTTTTTTGATATTTTATAGATGCTTTTTTTATAACAATATTACCTTTACAGGAATTGAAACTCAAATAGTCTTCAATAGCTTTAAATTCTTCTTTATAACAATATTACCTTTACAGGAATTGAAACTTTTTGTTTAAAATTTCAATTGCTTTCATGTTTATAATAACAATATTACCTTTACAGGAATTGAAACCAAATTTAAACCTATCGGTTTATATTCCAAGTTTGATAACAATATTACCTTTACAGGAATTGAAACTGGAATTCTTTAACCTTAAAATTAGGTGATAACTTTGTATAACAATATTACCTTTACAGGAATTGAAACTATATCTATAAAATTTCATATGTAATTCTTCTTCAAATAACAATATTACCTTTACAGGAATTGAAACCCAAAGTATGCAATGATAAATAAAATTGAGATGGTATAACAATATTACCTTTACAGGAATTGAAACAATTTTGGTCTGACATTTTAAAACCATCCCCAGATAACAATATTACCTTTACAGGAATTGAAACACAATTCCCCAAAGCCAAATTTTTGTGTAACCATTCTTATAACAATATTACCTTTATAGGAATTTTATTGTTTTAAATCAAATTCATATAAATGATGGCTGTTAGTATAATTTCATATTTATTGATTAAAATATAATTAATTTGGAGGTCAATTAAATGGATCAACCTTTTTCAAGATTAGAAATATTAATAGGTAAAGAAAATTTAAATAAATTACATACAAAAAATGTTGCAATTTTTGGTCTTGGTGGAGTTGGAGGAAATGTTTGCGATGCTCTTGCTAGAAGTGGTATTAAACATTTCACATTAATTGATCATGATGTTATTTCTATTTCTAATATTAATCGTCAATTAATTGCTAATTATAATACAATTGGTAAATATAAAGTTGATGTTATGAAAGAACATATATTAAACATTTCTTTAGATGCAGATATTAAGACTCTTAAATGTTTTTATTTACCTGAAAGTAAAGATATTATAGATTTATCACAATTTGATTATGTTATAGATGCTATTGATACAGTAAGTTCAAAATTAACTATAATTGAAACATGTATAAATAATAATATACCAATTATATCATCAATGGGTACAGGTAATAAAATTCATCCTGAATTATTAGAAATAACAGATATATCTAAAACATCTATTTGTCCATTAGCTAGAATTATTCGTCAAGAATTAAGGAAAAGAAATGTTAATCATGTGAAAGTATTATATTCCAAAGAAAAACCAATCAAACCTAAAACAATCATTCAAAATAATAATAAAGTAATTCCAGGTAGTACATCATTTGTTCCACCAATTGCTGGTACAATGATTGCTGGAGAAGTAATAAGAGATTTTCTTCAATGGAAATAATAATTGAGGATATAAATGACAAAAGAAGAAATAATTGAAATAATCAAAAAACAACAAAACTTTTATAAATCAAATATTACATATAATGTTTCATATCGTTTATCATATTTAAATAAACTATATAAAACAATAAAAAAATATGAAGATGAAATTATCAATGCTTTATATCTTGATTTAGGAAAAAGTAGAACAGAAAGTTATATGTGTGAAATTGGTATGGTTTTAAATGAATTATCACATATGATAAAACATATCAAAAAATATAATAAACCTAAAAAAGTAAAAACACCTCTAGCACAATTTAAAGCCAAAAGTTATACAATACTTGTCCCATATGGAAATGTATTAGTAATGAGCCCATGGAATTATCCATTTCTATTATCATTAGATCCAACAATTGAAGCAATATCAAGTGGTAATACTGTTTTATTAAAAACAAGTAGATATTCCGAAAATACTAATAAAATAATAAAAAAGATAATTGAAGAAGTTTTCCCTAAAGAATATGTTTGTGTCATATTTGGTGGAAAAGATGAAAATACAATTTTATTAGAACAAAAATTTGATTATATCTTTTTCACAGGAAGTAAAAATGTCGGTTCTTTAGTTTATGAAAAAGCAGCCAAATATTTAACACCAGTTACATTAGAATTAGGAGGGAAAAGCCCTTGTATAATCGATGAAACTGCTAATATTAAACTTGCCGCTAAAAGAATAATATTTGGCAAATTATTGAATGTTGGGCAAACGTGTGTAGCTCCTGATTATATTTATTGTCATGAAAAAATTCATGATCAATTAATTGAAGAATTAATAAAACAAATTAAATTACAATATAGTAATGAACCATTAAATAATCCTAGTTATGGTAAAATAATTAATCAAAAACATTTCATTCGTTTGCAAGGTTTAATGAATAAAGATAAAATAATTTATGGTGGTAAAGTAAATGAACAAACATTACAAATTGAACCAACTATTATGGATAATGTTACTAAAGAAGATTTAGTAATGAAAGAAGAAATATTTGGTCCTATTTTACCAATAATGACTTATCATTCATTAAATGAAGTATTAGATTATATAAATGATAATGATACACCTTTAGCTTTATATTTCTTTTCTAAAAATAAAAAAAGAATAAAACAAATATTTAATCAAGTAGATTTTGGTGGAGGATGTATAAATGATGTAATTATTCATCTTGCTACAACTAATATGGGATTTGGTGGATTTAAAGAAAGTGGTATTGGAAAATATCATGGATATGAAGGATATAAAACTTTTTCCCATGAAAAAGGGATTGTTGATAAGAAAATGTGGATTGATTTAAACATTCGTTATCAACCATATAAAAAAGATAAAATAATTCATTTCTTTTTAAAATAATATAAGAGGTAATAAAATGAGTAAAGTATTAATTATTAATGGTAGTCCCCATTTAAAAGGATGTACAGCTAGAGCATTAAGAGAAGTAGAAAAAATACTTCATGAAAATGAAATTGAAACAGAATGGTTAAATATTGGTAATATGAATATTACAGGTTGTAAAGCATGTGGATATTGTCATAAAAATGATGGATGTGTATTAAAAGATATTGTTTGTGAAGCATCAAATAATTTTTTTAAAGCTGATGGTTTATTAGTTGGATCTCCAGTATATTATGGATCTGCTAATGGAACATTAATTTCTTTTTTAGATCGTTTATTTTATAGTTCAAGATTTGATAAGACAATGAAAGTTGGAGCTTGTGTTGTTTCCGCGAGACGAGGTGGAAATACAGCAACATTTGATGAATTAAATAAATATTTTTCTATTAGTAGTATGCCAATAGTAACAAGTCAATATTGGAATATGGTTCATGGATATACTGAACAAGATGTGGAAAAAGATTTAGAAGGTTTACAAACAATGAGAGTTTTAGGTAGAAATATGGCATTTTTAATAAAAGCTATTAATGATCAAAAAAATAAAAATGGCTTACCAATAAAAGAAAGTAGACAAAGTACTAATTTTATTTCTTAAAATTATTGAAATATTTAAAGAAGTATAATATAATAATATTGTATTGTGAGGTATTAAAATGGAAAAAGCAAAAGTTTTTTTTACAAATGAAATAACACCAGATAGTTTAGTTAAAATGTTTGAATGTTTAAACAAAGAATTAGAAGGTAAAGTTGCTGTAAAAATTTCAACTGGAGAACCAGGTGGACACAATTTTTTAAATCCTAAATTAATTGAAAAATTAGTAAAGAAATTAAATGGTACGATTGTTGAATGCTGTACAGCATATGAAGGAAAAAGAATTCGTTTAGAAGATCATTTACAAACTGTAAAAGATCATGGCTTTACTGCTATTGCTCCTGTAGATATTATGGATGCTGAAGGTGATTTCCCAATTCCCGTTACAAATGGTAAACATTTAAAAGTAAATTATGTAGGTTCTCATTTGAAGAATTATGATTCAATGTTAATGCTTTCTCATTTTAAAGGTCATGCTATGGGTGGCTTTGGTGGAGCATTAAAAAATATGTCAATTGGGGTAGCTTCATCTCAAGGTAAAGCATGGATTCATACAGCAGGTAAAACAAATGATGTCAAAGAATTGTGGAGTAATATAGCTAAACAAGATGATTTTTTAGAAAGTATGGCTGAGGCTGATGAATCAGTAATTAAATATATGAAAGGTAAAATTGTTTATATTAATGTTCTAAACAATTTATCAATTGATTGTGATTGTGATTCTCATCCAGAAGATCCATGTATGGAAGATATTGGTATTACTGCTAGTCTTGATCCAGTTGCAGTTGATAAAGCAAGTTTAGATTTAATTTATCAATCTAATGATCCTGGAAGAGATCATTTCTTAGAAAGAGTAGAATCAAGACATGGAATTCATACAATAGAACATGCTGAAGAATTAGGTATTGGTACTACTGATTATGAATTAATCTCTATTGATAAATAATTTTAGAATAATAAAACACAAATACTTAATATTAATATGTATTTTGTGTTTTTTTATTTTGTTCTTTTATTTTATTGATAAATAGTGTATAATAATATAGTAAACGTTTTTCTTAAGGAGGAGAAAATGAGAAAACTGATTACTATATTTTTAATTGGATTATTTATGTTTGGTCTTGTTGGATGTACTAAAGATAATGGAAAAGAACAAGAATTAGAAGAAAGAATCGAAGTATTAGAAGAACTTGTCGATTTATTAAGTCAAGCTTTGGAGGGCGACATGCAAGGAGATTTAAAAAATTTAAGTGATAGATTAGCTGTATTAGCTAGAAGTGTAACAGCTTTAGAAAAGAGTAATTCAGAACTTACTGAAAGAGTTAAAGAATTAGAAACACAAGTTGATGATTTATTAAAACAATTTAATAGTGCAGGATTAGTTGATAGTTCTGTTTCTGTATTTCTTGCCAAAGAATATCATTTAGTAGTAGGAGATAATTTCCAATTATTTTATCGTAGTATTGTGCAAGCAGTAAATCCTTATGGATATTATATTCGTTTGACAGGTAAAGTTGGTCATGCATATAATCGTTATTTTGAATTTTTACCTGAAGAAAGTGATGCAGGTAAAACATATGATTTAAAAGTAGAAGTATGTGATAATAATGGTAATGTATTTGGTGAAGCTAGTACTAAATTAGTTGTTAATAAAAATAAAATATCACCAATCGCAACTAAAAATGTATTATGTGTTGGTGATAGTTTAACAGTAAGTGGTGATTGGGTAAAACAAGGATCTTCAAAATATACTGCTGCTGGTGGTAAAATTAATTTATTAGGAACAATAACAAGTAATGGTGTAAAACATGAAGGACATGGTGGATGGCAATGGTCAACATTTATTAATGATGATAGCAGTCCGTTCAGATCAACAAAAACAGCATCAAAAGTAAGTTTTAAAGAATATTGTGATAAGAATGGCTTTACGCAATTAGATGAAGTTTATTTCTTATTAACATGGAATGGTGTAGGTGGATCATTTAGAACATTTGATTTTTCATCTGAACCAATGAGAAGTGCTAAAGTAATTATTGATCAATTACATACAGAATATCCTAATGTTAAAATAACATTATTATCAATTCCTCTTCCATCACTTAATGCAGGACTTGGTGCATATTATACTTTAGGTCAAAGTTATGCTGATAATTATGGTCAATTAGTTACAGCCATGAATTATGATCATTTCTTACAAGAATGGGCAGAATTAGATGAATATAAAGATTTTGTTCGTTTTGAAGATAGTAAAGGACAATTCGATTCTGAATATAATATGCCTACATCAAGTAAACCAGTAAATAATGAAAATAATACTCAAGAACAAGTTGGTAATGCAATGGGTATGCATCCATCAACAAATGGGTATTTACAAATTGGTGATGCTTTCTATCGTGCTTTAATGCATGAATGGAAATAATTAATTAATCCTTCCATATAATATGGGAGGATTTTTTAAAAATGTATAATTTTTTTAAAAATGTATAATTTTTTTAAAAATGTATAATTTTTTTAAAAATGTTGTTGACAATCATTTTATTTTGGCGTATAATATTTATGATGTTAGTTATAACTAACTAGTTAGGTTGAACTTTCAACCTTTTAAAATAAAATATAGGTTAGTCTTTACTAACTTATGAAAGGAGACTTAGAATGAAAGAAAGTATGATGCCACTGACGTTAGCACCCCATAATCAAGATTTAAAAATTCTAAAGATTTATATGGATGATAAAACAAAACATCATTTAGATAATTTAGGTATTCTTGTCGGTGCAACATTACAAAGTATTTCGGATATAAGTGGAAATTTAATTTTAAAAGTTAAAGATGGCAAGGTTGCTATTAATCGTGATGTAGCAAATAAAATTTATGTAGCAGTTTAGGAGGGTATATGGAAAAAACATTAAAGGAATTTAAACCAAATGAAATTGGTAAAGTAAAGAAAGTTGCTTCTGATGGAAGAATAAGAAGAAGAATTTATGATATGGGTATTACGCCAGGAGCATTAATAACATTAAGAAAAATAGCTCCTCTTGGTGATCCAATTGAAGTAACAGTTCGTGGTTATGAATTATCACTTAGAAAAAGTGAAGCTGAATGTATTATTATGGAGGTGGTAGAATGATTAAAGTTGCCTTAATTGGTAATCCTAATTGTGGGAAAACTACTTTATTTAATGCCTTAACAGGAGCAACTGCTCATGTAGGTAATTGGCCTGGTGTCACTATTGAAAAGAAAGAAGGAATATATAAAAAAGGTAAAGAACAAGTACAAATTGTCGATCTTCCTGGTATTTATTCTTTAAGTCCTTATACACCAGAAGAAATTGTTTCTAGAAATTTTTTAATTGATGAAAACCCTGATGTTATAATTAATATAATAGATTCCACAAATCTAGAAAGAAATCTCTATTTAACAACCCAAGTATTAGAAGTAGATAAACCAGTTGTCATTGCCTTAAATATGATTGATGTATTAGAAAAACAAGGTGATACAATTGATATCAAAAAATTAGAAAAAATATTAAATGTTCCCATTATTGCTATTAGTGCATTAAAAGGAACTGGTTTAAAAGAATTAATAGATAAAGTAATTGAAATAAATAATGATAAACGTGATGGTTATACAGTTTTAACTGAATCACCACTATATCATTTATATCAAAAAGCATTAGATATAGTTAAAAGTGAAACAGATATGGTTAATCCTATATTCCATGCAGTAAAACTTATCGAAATGGATGAAGTAGAAAAATCTAGAAATCCTCAATTAATAAAAGAAATTGCCTCACTAGAAGCAAAAGAACCTTTAGATGAATTTGAAGGTGATTTTGGCGGAAAAGTTGCTGATGCAAGATATCAATATATTGCAAAATATTTTTCTAATATCATTACTAAGAAAAACGAAGAACATTTTACTAAAAGTGATAAAATAGATAAAGTATTAACTCATCGTATATGGGGAATTCCTATTTTTCTTGTTATTATGTTTTTAGTATTCCATCTAACATTTAGTGAAAATTTATTCTTTATTGGTGCATTTATTAAAGAAGGTACATTTGATATTCCTATTATTGGTACTGATGCGATTAATTCACCAGGAGTAATGTTACAATCTTGTATGGAATTATTGACAACTACGATTGGTGATTTATTAAGTGGTTGGTTAAAAAATGCCCCTACTTGGATTAGTAGTTTAATTGTTGATGGTGTATGGGAAGGATTATCTTCAGTATTATCCTTTATTCCCCAAATTTTGTGTTTGTTCTTTTTCATTTGTATTCTTGAAGATTCAGGATACATGGCACGTGTTGCTTTTATAATGGATAGAGCATTCCGTAGATTTGGTTTATCAGGTAAAGCTTTTATGCCCCTTTTAATGTGTTTTGGATGTGCAGTACCTGGAATAATGGCAACTCGAACATTAGAAAACGAAAAGGAGCGTCGATTATCTGTTATGCTTGCCCCATTCTTTTCATGTGGTGCTAAACTTCCTGTATGGGGAGTATTTGCTGCCATATTGTTTGCAGGTAGATATGGTGATTTAGTAGTATTTAGTATGTATTTATTAGGTATTGTTATTGCTATCATAACAGCTATAATTCTAAAATTTACAGTTTTAAAGGGAGAACCTGCGCCATTTATCATGGAATTACCTGCTTATCATTTACCAAGAGCAAAAAGTGTGGGAATTCATTTATGGGAAAAATTAAAACATTATATTGTTCGTGCCGCAACAATTATTACAGGAGCAATTATTGTTATTTGGTTTTTATCAACATTTAGTTTCAAAATGCAAATGGTTGAAGATTCAGGAGATAGTATTTTAGGGGTAATAGCAAAAGGAATAACTTGGTTATTTATCCCATTAGGATTTGGTAAAGGTAGTGATGGATGGAAATTTGTAGTTGCCGCCTTTACAGGATTAATTGCGAAAGAAATGGTACCAGCAACATTAGGAACATTTGCGGGAATGGATGAGGATTTAGTACTTGGTGGTGATGGTGAAACATTAAGAAATTCAGCACTTGCTGCATTAATAGGTACAATTTCCGTCCCTGCAGCTTTCGCATTTATGGCATTTAATTTATTGTCTGTTCCATGTATGGCAGCAGTAGCAGCAGCTAAAGGAGAAATAGAATCAAGAAAGAAATTCTGGTTTACAATTGCCTTTTGGATGATAACAGCATATGTAGTATCATTTATTATTTATTGGGTTGGAACTTATTGGTGGATTGGCATAATTTTGTTAGGTATTATTGTTATTACTATAACTATTCTAGTTTTAGTAAAAAAACATTCACAAACTACAATGAAATTAAGTGAATAAGGAGGCTAATATGCAACCTATTGAAATAATTGTCATGATTATTGCTATTTTAATTGTTTTATTTACCATTGTTTATAATATAAGAAAACAAAAGAAACACAAAGGATGTTGTAGTTCTTGCTCATGTTGTAGTCGATGCAATCATTGTTTAAAAGAATCTTCCTCAAAAAATAGATAATTTAAATAAGTATAAGTCTTAATTGATTTATACTTATTTTTTGTAACGTTTACTTTTTTATTATAATGACAATTTATCAATTCTATGATATAATAAACATTATAAAGAAGGTGATAAGGTGTATTACTTTTCTTATCGTTTATCACTTGAATGTTTTGATTTAAATATTATAATTGAAGAAGAAAATGATAAAATTTGCGCGATTTACCCTGCTCAATATAATATATATAAAAACGATGTAATTAAAAGAATACAAAAAGAAACAAATATAATTTCTCAAGCATTTATTGAATTAGAAGAATATTTTCATCATCAAAGAAAATATTTTGATTTACCATTAGATCTTATTGGTACACCATTTGAAAAAGAAGTATGGCAAGAATTACAAAATATTCCCTATGGATCGAAAGTAAGCTATAAAGATATCGCAATTAAAATAAATCGTCCTCAAGCATATCGAGCAGTTGGTAAAGCAGTAGCACATAATCCTATTTTTATTGTTATTCCTTGTCATCGTGTTATTGGACAAAATGGTTCATTGACAGGTTTTGCTTATGGTTTAACTTTGAAAGAAAAATTATTAACACTAGAAAAAAATTATTAACAAGAAAACAATTATTAATAAGAGAATAATTATTAATTAGAAAGGAATTATTAAAATGAAAGAAATAGAAAAGTTAATAGCAACATTATTAAACAAGGATGCTTCATCCATTAAAATTGAAAGAAGATTAGAAGGAGGAAGATCCAACATAATGTATGTTTTTTCATTAGAAAATAAACAATATACATTTCGCATTCCAGGAAGTAAAAGTGAGAAATTTGTTAATAGACATGAAGAAGAAAACAATTTACAAATTGCCTCTTTAAATCAACTTGGACCTAAAACAATTTATTTCGATGTTAAAACAGGATATAAAATTAGTGAGTTCATTGCTGGTAATGACTTATTACAAATTGATTACACCCCTTATTTAGATGAAATTGTAAATACATTGAAGAAAGTGCATTCATTAGATGTCAAAACAAATGTTTATGATCCTTTAAAAAGATTATCTCAATATGAAGATTATTTAAAAGAATTTAATTATATTCATCCTCTTAAATATAATGAATTAAAAGAACAATTCTTAAAATTACATGATGAATTTAAAGATGAACCATTATGTTTTTGCCATGGAGATGCACAAAGAGCAAATTGGGTATATGGTGATAAATTATACTTATTAGATTATGAATTTTCAGGATTAAATGATCCATATTATGATATAGCATGTTTTGGTAATGATAATATTGCTGATGCGGGAATATTGTTAGAACATTATTTAGGAAAGAAGCCATCACCAAAAGAAATGAGACATTTGTATTTATGGCGTATATACCAAGGATTCCAATGGTTTAATGTAGCTATGTATAAAGAAAAAATTGGTTTAAGTAAAGAACTTAATATTGATTTTCTAGCAACAGCTGATTACTTTTTAGGAATGGCAGAAGATTTATTAAAAATTGTTGAATAATATTATATATGGAATATATTAGATATGAAATATATTATAACAGCTGAAGAAGCAAAAATTATTGAACAAACAATTATTAAAGAATATGTTTCTTCTCTTTCTTTAATAGAAACAGTTGGTAAACAAATAGCTAATAGAATTGAACAATTATATCCTAACAAAAAACATATTTTAGTTTGTACAGGTAGTGGTGGTAACGGTGCAGATGGTTATGTTATTGCAACATCGTTACTAGAAAGAGGATATGATGTTGATATTTATATGCATTATCAACCAATTTTAGAAGAAACAAAAATCTTAAAAGAAAGATTTCCTAAACAAGTTTTAAATAGTTTTATCGATAAATCATATGATATAATAATTGATAGTCTATTTGGTATTGGTTTAAATCGACCCTTATCTAGTAATGACATTAAATTAATCGAAGAAATTAATAAAACAAATAGTCTTAAAATAAGTGTTGATGTTCCATCAGGATTAAATGGAACTAATGGTAATTTATATCCAATATCGATAAAAGCTAATATTACATTTACTGTTCAATATGAAAAAACAGGTTTGTATTTAAATGATGGCATCGATTCAACAGGCATAATTGAAGTCGTTTCTTTAGGAAATTATGATGTTTTAAAACCAAATATTATTAGATTAGAACAAGAAGATATTAAAAAATTCTTTCCTAAAAGAAAGAGAAATACTAATAAAGGAACATATGGTAGAACATTAATCATTGGTGGGAGTGCATCATTTTGTGGAGCTCCATATCTTAGTTATAGTGCTCTTTGTAGTCTATTGGGTGGTTCAGGATATGCTACATTATGTATTCCTGCAAGCTTATATTCTATTTATGCCTTAAAAAATCCAGAAGTAACATTAGAAAAAATGCCTGATGAAGATGGTAACATGCTTTTTGATGAGGAAAGAATCGCCAAGTTATTATCATTTAAAACAATTGTTTTTGGCATGGGACTAGGCACAAAACATAATATTTTTCTCATCTTAAGTTATTTATTACAACATTATAAAGGTATTTTGATTATTGATGCCGATGGTTTAAATGTATTAGCTATTAATAATGCTTTAGATTTATTATATAATAAAACATGTGATGTTGTTTTAACTCCACATCTTGTGGAATTTTCAAGATTATTATCAGTTTCTAAATTGTGTAATAATAATATTAAACAACTAAAAGAAAATGAAATATCAATAGCAAAAGAATTTGCGATGGAATATAAAGTTACATTAGTACTAAAAAGTGCCGTAACATTTATAACTAATGGCTTTAAAAATTATTTGAATATTACTGGTACACCAGCCATGGCAAAAGCAGGAACTGGGGATACATTAGCAGGTTTGATGGGAGGTATTATTTCTTCATTAGATGAAGAAATAATTACAAAATGTGCTATTGCTTGTTATGTTATGGGAAAAGCAGGTGAAGAAGCAGCTATATCTTTAAATGAATATAGCATTTTAGCTAGCGATATTATTAAAATGATTCCTAAAGTTATTAAAGAATAATATTAATAATATTAATAGTATTAATATTATTAATTATTAAGGAGGATTAAAATGGAAAACAAAAAAATATTAGTTTCAACGAATACCTTAAAAGACAAAACATTAGAAAAAACTAAACAAGTTATTTCTTTTTTAAATAAAAATAATGTTCAAGTATATGTTGATAAAAATTTATATAATAAATTAGAATTAAATATTAAAAAGTTAGTTCAAGAATTTGAAAATGAACAAATGTTTTGTTGTATTGTATTAGGTGGTGATGGAACATTTCTTTCCTCAATTCAAAAATATTATTCTTATCAAATGCCTTTTGTTGGGATAAACCTTGGTAGAGTTGGATATTTATCTGAAACAAGTGATGAACATATTGAAGAATTATTACAATCAATTTTAGATGGAAAATATGATATCCAGGAAAAATCATATTTAAATGTTACATTCTTTAATGAAAACAATGAACAAAAAACAATGTTTGCTTTTAATGAAGTAGTTATTCATCGAGGATTATATCCGAAGATGTTAAAAATGGAGATAAAAATAAATAATGGTTGGCAACATTCATTTTATGCTGATGGTGTACTTGTTGCAACAACAATGGGATCAAGTGCTTATAATTTATCAGCAGGTGGACCATTATTATTACCACAAGCCAAATGTTTTGCAATAACTTCTATTTGTTCCCAATTTGGTATTATGCCATCAACTGTTGTATCAGAAGATGATGTAATAAGCATATTATCTCAAGAATCATCTAATGAATGTAAACCTTTAGTAACAATAGATGGTGAAGAACAACAATTTTTATTATTATCCAAAGAAGTTATTATTAAAAAAGCTAAACAATCTTTGTATATTATGAATATAAAAAACAGTCAAATAACAGAAAATCATATTTCAAAAATGTTTAATGGCTACATGAAATAAGATTAAGATTAGAATTAGGTGATCAAATGAATAAAATAATTAATAAAAAAAGTTTAAATCAAACAGTTACGTTAATGGTAATATCTGCTCCATTGATAGCCAAGAAAGCAGAACCAGGACAATTTATCATTTTACGTGTTCATGAAAATGGCGAAAGAATTCCATTAACAATAGCTGATTATGATAAAGATAAAGGAACAATAACAATTATTTTTCAAATTGTTGGTGCAACAACTGAACAACTAAATCATTTAAATATTGGTGATTGTTTACACGATTTTGTTGGACCATTAGGAGTTCCATCTCATTTAGATGGATTAAAAAAAGTTGCCGTTATTGGTGGAGGAGTTGGTTGTGCAATTGCCTATCCAGTTGCAAAAAAATTGCATCAATTAGGAGCATGTGTTCATACAATTGTTGGTTTTAGAAATAAAGATTTAGTTATATTAGAAGATGAATTTCGTAATGTAAGTGATCAATATGAAGTTATGACTGATGATGGTAGTTATGGTATGAAAGGCTTAGTAACTAATGCTTTAGAAAACCATTTAAAAAATAATGAACAATATGATGAAGTAATTGCTATAGGTCCACTTATTATGATGAAATTTGTTTGTCAATTGACAAAAGAATATAATATAAAAACAATGGTAAGTATGAATCCAATTATGATTGATGGAACAGGAATGTGTGGATGTTGCCGAGTAAATGTTGGCGGCGTAACTAAATTTGCTTGTGTTGATGGTCCAGATTTTGATGGTCATTTAGTTGATTTTGATACAGCAATTGAAAGAAATAAGATGTATCAATCATTTGAAAGAAAAGAAAGAGAAACAACATGTAATTTATATCGTAAGGAGGTCAAGTAATATGGCAAATATGAATCCTAAAAGAAATGAAATGCCTACACAAGACCCTCATGTTAGAAATCACAATTTTTTAGAAGTTACATTAGGATATACTGAAGAACAAGCAATTGATGAAGCAAATCGTTGTTTACATTGCAAAAACAAACCATGTGTTACAGGATGTCCAGTACAAATTGAAATTCCTGAATTTATTGAAAAAATTAAAGAAAAAAAATATGAAGAAGCTTATCAAATAATAGCAAAAACTAGTTCTTTACCTGCTGTTTGTGGGAGAGTTTGTCCCCAAGAAACACAATGTGAAGCTAAATGCATTAGAGGAATTAAAGGTGAATCAGTTGGTATTGGACGTTTAGAAAGATTTGTTGCCGATTATCATAATCAAAATTCTAATAATGAATCTAATTTTGCAATACAAAAAAATAATCACAAAGTAGCTATAATTGGTTCAGGTCCATCAGGTTTAACATGTGCAGGTGATTTAGCTAAAAAAGGATATCAAATAACTATTTTTGAAGCTTTACATTTAGCTGGTGGTGTATTAGTTTATGGTATTCCTGAATTTCGTTTACCAAAGAAAATTGTTGAAAAAGAAATTAATGAATTAAAAAAATTAGGTGTTTCAATTCAAACTAATGTTGTAATTGGTAAAACATTATCTATTGATGAACTTATGGATGTTGAGGGATATGAAGCTGTTTTCATTGCTTCAGGAGCAGGATTGCCAAGATTTATGAATATTCCTGGTGAAAATTTAAATGGTGTTTATTCCGCAAATGAGTTTTTAACAAGAATTAATTTAATGAAATCATATGAATTAAATTCTCAAACACCAATTCAAAAAGCTAAAAAGGTTGCTGTAGTGGGTGGAGGAAATGTTGCAATGGATGCAGCAAGATCTGCTAAAAGACTAGGTGCTGAAGAAGTATATATTATATATCGCCGTTCATTAGAAGAACTACCTGCTAGAGTTGAAGAAGTAGAACATGCCAAAGAAGAAGGTATTATATTTAAACTTCTTGCTAATCCAATAAAAATAATTGGTAATGAGAATAAATTTGTTCAAGGAATAGAATGTGTTGAAATGGAATTAGGAGAGCCAGATGCATCTGGAAGAAGAAGACCAATTGAAAAAATAGGATCAACTTTTACTTTAGATGTCGATTGTGTTATTATGGCTATTGGTACATCTCCTAATCCACTAATTAAATCAACAACTAAAGGTTTAGAAACACAAAAATTTGGTGGTATTATGATTGATGAAAAAACAGGAGCGACATCTCGTCCTGGTGTTTATGCTGGTGGTGATGCTGTTACTGGCGCAGCAACTGTTATTCTTGCTATGGGAGCAGGAAAATTAGCTGCTAAATCAATAGATGAATATATACAAAATAAGTAAAACTTTGTTGAAGGAAATCATAATAAAAAAATTTCATAAATAAATTGCTATTTTTATGCATTTTTGGTATAATTTACCATATCGTGGTAATTATGCAAAAAATCAATAAAAAATTTATCGAAAAACTAAAAAACAAAGATTCTGATGCTTTTAACATCATATATCAAACTTATCATAAAAATTTATATAACTACATTAGAAAATATGTAATGAATGATTTCGATTCTGATGATGTTGAACAAGAAATTTATATGAGAATGTTAGATAACATATGTCTATATGATTATAAAAAAGGTTCTTTTAGCCTTTGGCTTTTTAAAGTTGCTAAAAACTATATTAAAAATTATTTAATGGCAAGACAAAGAGGTAAAATTATATATGATGATGATAAAGTACATCACTATGTAAATTATTATCCTATTGAAGATCCAGCATTAGATAAATTTTTAAAAGAAGTTAAAGCCAAAATTTCTAAAGATGAATATGATATTTTTATGTTAAGAGTTTTTTCTAAAATGAAATACACTGAATGTGTTGAATATTTAGGATTAACCATTGATCAATGTAAAAAAAGATACCTAAAAGCTAAAAAAAGAATTAATAAAATAATATATGAAAAAAAAGAATTTAGTGATATTATTGTGAAAAAAGTGTGATTAGAATAAATCTTCTCACGCTTTTTTTTGTGTTATTGGTTCATGATCAGTATAAGCATCATTTGTTTCATTATCTGATGCATCTACCATATCAACACGTGCTGTTTCTTGATCACGATAAAAATAATCACTGTTTTCCACAACACTTAACTTTGGTAATTTTCTTTTTTCTTTTTCTTTCATTATTAATTCCTCCCAATATAGTAATATTTTATGTAATTTTTTATGTTTTAAACTTTTATTATAATGTTATATATTACTAAATAAACTATAATTTTATAAAAAAATACCTTTATTTATTATTTTTTTAAAGTATCTAAATAAAGTGTGGAAAAAAATAGTAAAGTGTGATACAATAAGTAAAGAAGGGAAAAAGATATAGAAATAAAATAGAAAGAGGTATTTATGAACGTATACGTAACAGCAGTTATTTCCTTACTTGCTGGTTTAGGAACATTTTTGATAGGATTTAAAATTTTATCAGAAAATATTGAAAAATTAGCTACATCAAAATTAAAGCAATTATTCAGCAAAGCATCTAAAAACAAACTTGTTGGAGTAGGAGTTGGTGCAGCGACAACAGCTATTATCCAAAGTTCTTCAGTTACAACTGTTATGGTTGTTGGTTTTGTTAATGCAGGAGTAATGACATTATATCAAGCCACAACAGTTATTATGGGAGCAAACATTGGTACCACAATTACTGCGCAAATAGTATCATTACAATCATTTGATTTTATTGGCTTTGCAATTATATTAACATTCATTGGTAGCTTTATGAATTTACTAGCTAAACAAGACCGAATTAAAGGCATTGGTTATATATTTGCTGGATTAGGACTTGTTTTTGTCGGTATGAAATGTATGTCTGACTCAATGAGTACCTTTAGAGATAGTGAATCATTCGTTCATGCTTTTTCTGTTATTAATAATCCCCTTTTATTACTAATGATTGGTTTACTAATTACTGCATTATTACAAAGTTCAGCGGCAGTTACAACTATTCTTATATCAATGGCAGGAGCTGGTATTGTTGTTGGTAATGGTGGTAATTCTGTTTTATATATTATTTTAGGAACAAATATTGGTACATGTGTAACAGCTTTATTTTCATCAATTGGTGCAAGTACAAATGCAAAAAGAGCCAGTGTTATTCACATTTTATTTAACGTGTTTGGTGCCTTATTATTTATGATTATGTTATTAATATGGAAAGATTTTATGGATGATACATTTGGTCGTTGGTTTACTCATCCGCAAAATCAAATAGCAATGTTCCATACATTCTTTAATATAATATGTACATTAATATTTTTGCCATTTACTGGTGCTTTTGTGAAATTATCACAATGGATTGTGAAAGACAAAAAGACCAAACAAGAACCAAAATCTGTTTATTTGGATGAAAGATTATTACATAACCCATCTGTTGCTTTGCAACAAGTTCGTAAAGAAATGGTACGTATGTGTGATATAGCTATGCAATCATTAGGAATAGCTTTAAATGGTTTTTTATCAAAATCAACTGAAGAAGAAAACAAAGTATTTGATGGAACAAATGATGTAAACATAGCATGTAAAAACACAATTACTTATTTAGTAAAGTTATCAACAACAAATTTATCATATAAAGATGAATCAACAGTTTCATCATTACATGATACATTAGGAGATATTATTCGTATCGCTGAAATATCTGATAATGTTGTTAAATATACAAAAAAATCAATTGAAGAAGAACTTCATTTTTCTGATCAAGTAAAAGATGCATTACAAGAAATGTATAATCAAATCCATGAAATGTATGAATTAATTGTACCAATTATTTTAAATAATGATGCCTCAACGTTATCTCAAGTAAGAGAATGTGAAAATAGAATTGATGATATGCGTAAAGAAATGATTGCAGATCATATCAAACGTTTAAATGAAGGATCATGTCAACCACAAAGTAGTGGTGTATTTATTAATCTTGTTAGTAATTTAGAACGTATAGGTGACCACTTAAATTATATGACCCAAATTGTTGATACAAAAATGAATCGTTTAAATGCATAAAGAGGTTTTTATGGATAAATATAAAGAAGTAGAAAGAAGCATTATAACAACTTACCGTAAACGAATTTGGGGAAAATTCATTAAAGCAATTCAAGAATTTTCCATGGTAAATGAAGGTGATAATATCGCCGTATGCATAAGTGGAGGAAAAGATTCAATGCTTCTTGCGAAATGTATGCAAGAGTTACATCGCCATAGTGATGTAACTTTTAATGTTCATTATATTGTTATGGATCCAGGATATAATGAAAAAAATCGTCGTAAAATAGAAGAAAAAGGCAAAATATTAAATATTCCTATTCAATTCTTTTCTTCAGATATATTTAATGTTGTCACAAAAGAAGATTCTCATCCTTGTTATTTATGTGCAAGAATGCGTCGTGGATGTTTATATGATTATGCTAAATCATTAGGTTGTAATAAAATAGCTTTAGGTCATCATTTTGATGATGTAATTGAAACTATTTTAATTGCTATGTTTTATGGATCACAAATTCAAAGTATGTTACCAAAATTAAAAAGTACCAATCATTTAGGAATGGAATTAATTAGACCTTTATATTTTGTGAAAGAAGAATCAATAATAGCTTGGAAAAATTATAATCAATTAGAATTTCTTCAATGTGCTTGTCGATTTACCGAAAATATAGAAAATGGCACTGTTGATTCAAAACGTCAAGAAATTAAAAAACTAATTAAAGAATTAAAGAAGATTTATCCAACTATTGATACAAATATTTTTCGAAGTACTTATAATGTTAATTTAGATACATTAATAGAATATAAAAAGAATGGTGTTAGATTTAATTATTTAGATGAATACAATAAAAATAATCAATAATTAATCGACTTATAGTATTTTTAAATATCAAATATGATAAAATAAACATATCTTATCCGAGGTAAACAATATCATGAATTTAAAACAAAAGTTTTCTTTCAAAACCTTGCTTTTTATGATTGAAAGTGTCTTTAGAGCAACGCCAGTTTTGTTCTCTTTATTGATTTTAATTAAAATTATTGAAACATCTATTGGTCTTGTTGCCTTATATGTCTTAAAAGATGCCACAAATTTAGTAGCTGAATTAGTTATTAATAAAGAAATATTAACAAAAGCTTTAATAATGACATTTATATATCTTATTTTATTATTAGTTATTAATTCATTAGTTGAATTTATGAGAGAAATAATTGATGGTTATTATTATAAAAATGCTGATAGATATTTCAGAATTTTGTTAATGTATAAATTAGGTAAATTATCTCAAGAAAAATTATACGAGAAAGATACATATGATAAATATAATTTTGCTTATCGAAATTTATATGTTTTCCAACAATTACCATGGCATATATTAAATTTTGTTTTTGACTTTTCTTTTAAAAAAATAATATATCTAGCTGTTATTTTTTCATTTAATATTTATGCAGGATTAATTAGTGTTGGATTATTTTTATTTAATTTAATATATAATATTATATATTCGAAAAAAAGAGTAAATTTAGACAAAAAATTTAATAATGATGAAAGAAAAAAGGAAAATTATGTTTCATTAATTAGTCAAAAATATACAATTAAAGAAACAAAAGTTAATCAATTAGAAAATTATTTCTTTAAAAAGCAAGATGATATTTCGCAAACAATAACTAAAGAAAGATATAAAATTCTTACAAAAGAAGCTATAATTTCTCGATGTGTTAATATATTTATTGTTGCTATTAAATTATTTTATGACATCTTTTTACTTTATTTAGTATTTAAAAAACAAATTGATTTAGGTACAATGGTTTTAATTAGTGCTGCTATCTCAACAGCAACGCAAATAGGATATAATTTTAAACGGCCTTTAGAAAAGATTGTTGAATTCGTGGAAATTGCTCCTGTAATTGTTGAATTAATTTTCCCATTAACCAAAGAAGAAAAAAAGGAAATAAATCATTTAGGTGAAAAAGAATTTTCTTTAACACAAGGTGAATTTGATAATTTACGTTTGGAAAATGTCTCTTATCATTATCCATTGTGTGAAGAATATGTTGTTAAAGATGTAAACTTAGAAATTAAGAAAGGTGATATAATTTCTATTCTAGGTTATAATGGAAGTGGTAAAACAACAACATCAAAATTATTATTAGGTTTATTTAAACCAACATCAGGTAATATTTATTTTAATAACAAAAATATTAAAGATATTCCTTTTAATGAATTATCAATGTATTTTGGTGTTGGATTTCAAGAATATGCTAGATATCAATTATCACTAAAAGAAAATATCGCTTTTGGTAAAGTTGAAGATATTGATAATGAAGAATTAATTAATGAAGCAATTAAAAAAGCTAATTTAGAAAGTATAATTAATGATTTGCCTAAAGGAATTAATACTTGTTTAGGGAAAAAATATGACAAAGATGGTCAAGATTTAAGTGGTGGACAATGGCAAAGAGTTATTCAAGCTAGAGCGTATATGAAAAATCCTGAAATACTTGTTTTAGATGAACCAACAGCAGCTATTGATCCAATTGAAGAAGAAAGAATATTAAAAGAATTTCGTTATAATTTACAAGGGAAAACAGCTATATTAATTTCCCATCGAATTTCATTTGCCAGACTTGCTTCAAAAATAATTATGATGAAAGATGGAATGATTGTTGAAAGTGGAACTCATGATGAACTTTTAAAGAAAAAAGGTTATTATTATGAATTGTTTACTGCTCAACAAACTCTATATCAAGGTGAGAAATATGGCGAAGAAATATAATTATTTTTCCACAACTTTCCTTGCTTTTAAAAGAGCTTTTAAAGATTGTCCATTTATTGTTAGTTTTAAATTATTAATTTTGTTAACAGAAATTCCTAGTCAACTTATTGGTCTTTTTTTACTAGAAGAAATAACTAATAAGGCATATGATTTTATTAATGGAGTTGAAACATCTTTTTTACCAGTAATACATAATATTATTTTATTTAGTCTTATTTTATTTGTTTTTGCTATTTTAAATGCAATTAGTTATGTTTTGCAACAAAAATTAGATTGTAAATTAAGATATCTTTATTTGCAAAGATTAAACAAAAAATTATCTAATTTACCATTAGAATATTATGAAACTCAAGAAATTGATAATAAAATTCAATTAGTTAAAAATTTCGGCGCATATATTTATCCAAGAGTTTCATTATATAGTTGGTTAGACATTTTTTATTGTTTTATTAGCATTGGTATTTTTATATTTATAACTACTAGACTTCCTTGGTGGGTAGTTCTAATATTTATAATTTGTTGCATCATTTATATTATATTAGGTGTTTATTTTGGTAAAAAATTATATAATAAATATGATGAATTAGAATTGACAAGACAAAGAAGAAATTATTTATATTTTCTAACACAATCTAAAGAAACGCATCAAGATAGTTTAATGAATCGTTTAACAATTCCAATAATTAAAAAATGGCGTAAATTAAATGATAATTATAATAATGAAGCAATTAAAGCTGACTTGGTAAGTAGCAAATTTGAAGTAATTCCTAATTTGTTTTATGCCCTTATTTGTTTATTTGTTTTATATTTTGTCATAACTGAAATTGTTAATGGTAATCAAGAAATAGGCTTTTTCACAATCGTAATGACTAATATTATTTCTTTTGGCAATATGCTTCACAATTTATCATTTGATTATCAATTTGATATTCGTGATAACCAAATATACCGAAGTTATTTAGAAATAATGGATTTAGATGAAGAAAAGCCAAATTCAAATGAACAATTATCTTCATCATTTAATATTGAATTTGAAGATGTTACATACATATATCCACAATCAGAACATAAAGCATTAAATTCATTTAATTTAAAAATTCATGAAAATGAAATAATCGCTATTGTTGGATATAATGGAAGTGGTAAAACAACATTTGTTAATTTACTTACTGAACTTACTAAAAATTATCAAGGAAATATTATAGTTAATGGTAAAAACATTAATAATGAAATGGGTATTTTAAAAAATAGCATTAGTTGTATTTTTCAAGATTTCATTCAATATTCATTTACTATTAAAGAAAATATTTGTTTAGGTAATATCAATAAAACATTTAAAGATGAAGAAATAGAACAAATATTAAATAAAGTTGGTTTGCTTGATTTTGTCAATACATTACCAAATGGCATAAATACAATGTTAGGGCAAATTGAACAAGGTATTGATTTATCTAAAGGACAATGGCAAAGATTAGCTATTGCTAGATTATTAGCTAATGATGATAGTAAAATATGGATTTTAGATGAACCTACATCTTTCTTAGATCCAATGGGGGAAATTGAAATATATGATTTAATCAAATCATTATGTAAAGATAAAACTATTTTGTTTATTTCTCATCGTTTAGGATTTTCTCGTCAATGCCAAAGAATATTAGTATTTAAAGATGGAAAGATTATTGAAGATGATGAACCAGATAAATTAATGAATAGAAATAGTTTATATAAAGAAATGTACGAGACCCAAAAGAAATGGTATGAATAAAACTAACTCTTAATCGAGTTGGTTTTTTTGTATATTTTTTCCATTTATTGTGAACAATATATTGTGAACAATATATTAAGAGGTGGTATACATGAATAAATTAATAACTAATCATTTAGTTAATGAAAAGTCTCCATATTTAAAACAACATGTTAATAATCCTGTCGATTGGTATCCATGGGGTAAAGAAGCTTTTCAAAAAGCTAAAGAAGAAGATAAACCAATATTTTTAAGTATTGGTTATAGTACATGTCATTGGTGTCATGTCATGGAAAAAGAAAGTTTTCAAGATAAAACAGTTGCTCAATATTTAAATCAATATTATATATCTATTAAAGTTGATAAAGAAGAACATCCAGATATTGATCATGTGTATATGGAAATATGTGAACATATGACTCATAATGGTGGTTGGCCAATGACTATTATTATGACACCAGATCAAAAACCATTTTTCGCAACAACTTATATTCCGAAAAATACATCTACTAAAGGACTTGGTTTAAAAGATATTTTATTAACATTTGCTCATTTATGGAATGAAGATAGAGAATCTTTAGAAATGGATGCTAATAAAATTATTGAACAAATTAGAGAAGAACAAAATAAAAAAATAACAATTCAAGAAGATGATGTCATATTATCAGGTTATGGAATGATTAAATATATCCATGATCCTGTTCATGGTGGATTTGGTTTAGCACCTAAATTTCCTTCTCCTCATTATTTAATGTTTTTATTAAGATATAGTTATTATTATCATGATAAAGAAGCGTTAAACATTGTAACAAAAACACTGAATAAAATGATGAATGGTGCTATATTTGACCAAATTGGTTTTGGCTTTTTTCGTTATTGTGTAGATCGTAAATGGAAAAGACCTCATTATGAAAAAATGTTATATGATAATGCTTTACTTGCTTGTTGTTATTTAGAAGCATACCAATATACTAAAAATAAAAAGTATTTAGAAATTGGCGAAAAAGTACTATTATTTACAACCGAAAATTTAAAAAGAAAAAAAGGGGGATTCTTTTCAGCTTTTGACGCTGATAGTGAACATATAGAAGGTAAATATTATTTATTTACTAAAGAAGAAATTATGCGCTTACTTGGTGAAGAAGATGGTAAAAGATTTTGTGACTATTATCATATTAAAGAAAAACCAAGCTTACCATATCTAAAAGATAAAAAGAAAAAAGAAGAAAATGATTTTATTAGATTACAAGTTAAACAATATCGTGAAAATCGTTCAACATTACAAATGGATAATCAAATATTAACAAGTTGGAATGCTATGATTATTATGGCATATTCTTTAGCTTATAAAATAACTGATAAAGAAGATTATATTCACATTGCATTTGAAACTTATGAATTTTTGAAAAAAGAAGTATTACATAATAATCATATTTTATTACAGTACAAAAGTGATGAACCTGGGACTTTAATTGATTATGCTTTTTTTGCTTTATGTGGTCTATATTTATTTGATTGTACATACAATGAAATATATTTAGAAGATAGTTTAAATGTAACAAAAGAAATGATTAAACAATTTTTTGATGAAGAAAATGGTGGATTTCATTTAAGATCTAAAGAACAAGAACAATTAATATTAGATTTAAAACCATTATATGATGGAGCTATTCCATCTGGCAATAGTGTTGCCACATATTGTTTAGTTAAATTATCGAAATTTTATGATGATATTTTATTACAAAATACATTAATAAAACAATTAAAATTTATGAGTCAAAAAATAGAATATCCAATGGATCATTCATTTTTCTTAATTTCCTTAATGGAATATTTGCATCCTAATGTATATATAACATGTTTATATGGTAATAATAAAATCCATCGAATAAAGAAAAGAATGAATCAAAAATTTAATCCTAATGTTATAAAAAGATTTGTAAGAGTTGAAGAAAATGATAATCAATTAATAAATAATAAAATAACATATCAAGTATGTATTGATAATTATTGTATTGAACCAACTAATTCATTTAATGAAATCGTGGAAACATTAAAAAACGAAAATAATATTTATATTTAGTATTATGAAAATGTTTTTTTAATTAAATGATTTGACAAATAATTAAATAGGAATTATAATTAAATCTAAATAATACAAATATTTTAATATATAATTCTTTGTATTATTATTTGTTTAGGAGGTAGATAAAATGAAAAATCTAATTATAAAAGAAGGGTATAAACCACTTTTGAATTTGATTGACACAGAAAAAGCAATTAAACTTGTAAAGGATACGTTTGAGCGTAAATTGCAAGAACAATTGAATTTAGTTCGTGTTTCTGCACCTCTATTTGTTTTTCCAGGAACTGGGTTAAATGATAACTTGAATGGGTATGAAAAAGCTGTAAGTTTCAAAGCGGTAGAATTAGAGGATGATTTAGAAATTGTTCAATCATTAGCAAAGTGGAAAAGAAATGCATTAAAGAAATACGGCTTTAGTAATGGGACAGGATTATATACAGATATGAATGCCATTCGTCCATTCGAAGAATTAGATAATTTACATTCATTATATGTAGATCAATGGGATTGGGAAAAAATAATTCAAAAAGAAGATCGTAATTATTCTTTTTTACAATCAATTGTCCGTAAAATATATCAAGCATTATTAGATACTGAAAAAGTTGTATCAGATGCTTATCCTGTTTTAAAACATGATCTTCCTCAATCAATTACATTTGTTAGTACAAAATCATTAGAAGAAATGTATCCTGATTTATCAAGAAAAGATCGTGAAAATGAAATTGCGAAAAAACATAAAGCAGTGTTTATTTATCAAATTGGTGATAAACTAAGTGATGGGGAACCTCATGATGGTAGGGCTGCTGATTATGATGATTGGCAACTTAATGGGGATATTGTTGTTTGGTATGATGTTTTAAATATTGCTTTTGAAATTTCATCAATGGGAATACGTGTTGATAAAGATTCTTTAGTAAAACAATTAAAACAAAAACATGAAGAATATAAATTAGATTTACCATATGCCAAAGATATTTTAAATGATCGTTTACCATTAACTATTGGTGGAGGAATTGGTCAATCAAGAATGTGTATGTATATGTTAAAGAAAGTTCATATTGGTGAAGTTCAATCTTCAGCTTGGACAAAAGAAGATTTAACATTATTAGAAAAAAATAATATTCATTTATTATAGGTATATTATGAAAGTATATAAAAGTATTATAGAACTAATTGGTAATACCCCTTTAATTGAACCAATTGGTTATATTAAAGAAAAAGGAATAAAAGCTAAATTATATGTGAAAGTTGAAAGCTTTAATCCTGCTGGTAGTACTAAAGATCGAATTGCGAAAGAAATGATTTTAGATGCTGAAGAAAAAGGAATATTAAAACAAGGATCTGTTTTAATTGAACCAACAAGTGGTAATACAGGAATTGGTTTAGCTTCTATAGCAGCATCAAGAGGATATAAATTGATATTAACAATGCCTGAAACAATGAGTATTGAAAGAAGATTGTTAATAAAAGCATATGGAGCAGAAATTGTATTAACTGAAGGAAGTAAAGGAATGAAGGGAGCTATTGAAAAAGCTAATGAACTTCATAAACAAATTCCTAATAGTTTTATCCCAAGTCAATTTGAAAATTTATGTAATCCTGAAGCTCATTATAAAACAACTGGACCAGAAATATGGAATGATACTGATGGTAATGTTGATATATTTGTTGCTGGAGTTGGTACAGGTGGTACAATTAGTGGTGTAGGTAAATATTTAAAAGAAAAAAACAAAGATATAAAAATAATTGCTGTTGAACCATTTAATTCACCAGTTCTATCTAAAGGTGTATCAGGACCTCATGGCATTCAAGGAATTGGCGCAGGATTTATTCCTAAAACTCTTAATCAATCAATATATGATGAAATTATTACTGTAAAAGAAGAAGAAGCTTTTGAAGCTGAAAGAAAATTAGGAAGATTAGATGGTATTTTAGTTGGAATATCTTCAGGTGCTGCTTTATATGCAGCAACAAATGTTGCTAAAAGAAAAGAAAATGAAGGTAAAACAATTGTTGTTTTACTTCCTGATACAGGTGAAAGATATTTATCAACAAAAGCTTTTGAATAACGATAAGTCCCATTCTATTGAATGGGATTTTTTCTTGAATTATAAAATAAAATATGATAAAATAATTTTAATTTGGAGCTATGGCGGAATTGGTAGACGCGCTATCTTCAGGCGGTAGTGTTTTTAACGTGTGAGTTCGAGTCTCATTAGCTTCACCAATATTGAAAGAACTAGATTGATACTAATGCAATTAAGTTTGCATTGTCAGTCTTTTTTATATAAGATGTACTTTTTATGTCAAACATATTATTTAAAAATTATAATAATAGCTAAAAAATTTATTTGAAATGTTTGTCTAAAAGATTTATTTGACAAAGTTTTATTAAAATGTTATACTAACTACGGGTTAAAAATGCGTATTTACGCAAAAACAACCCTTAAGGAGAGTTTTTTATGATTGAAAGAAAACAGTATCTTGATAAATTAATAAGAAAAAAAGAAAATGGATTAGTCAAAATTATTACTGGAATAAGAAGATGTGGCAAGTCCTATTTATTATTTAATATTTATTATGATTATTTGAAATCGATAGGTGTAGATGATAAGCATATTATTACATTATCATTAGAAGAAAATCAAAATGCAAAATATAGAAATCCCCTTCATTTAGATGAATATATTCAAAACAAACTTCAAGATGACAAAATGCACTATGTTTTACTTGATGAAATTCAAAAAGTTAAATCAATAAAAAATCCATATTTAGAAGATGAAGAAGAAAAAATAAGCTTTGTTGACGTTTTACTTGGATTAATGAAAAAAACTAATGTTGATCTTTATGTTACAGGTAGTAATTCTAAAATGTTGTCCTCTGATATTTTAACAGAATTTAGAGGAAGAGGTGACGAAATAAGAGTAAACCCTCTGTCTTACAAAGAATTTTATGATGCTTATAAACAAGATAAGCATCTTGCATGGCAGGAGTATTTTACCTATGGTGGAATGCCCTTTATTATGTCATTAGAAACTCATGAAGATAAAAGAAATTATTTAACAAATTTATTTGAAAAAGTATATTTATCAGACATATTAGAAAGGCATAATCTTCAAAACGATAAAAGAATATTAGAAGATTTATTAAATATAATTTCTTCCTCTGTTGGTTCTTTAACAAACCCAACTAAATTGTCAAATACTTTTTTATCTCTAAAACATATTAATATCAAAAATACCACGATAAGTAATTACTTAGATTATTTTATTGATGCTTTTATGATTTTTAAAGCACAAAGATATGATATCAAAGGAAAGAAGTATATAGAAACTCCTTTAAAATATTATTTTTCAGATATTGGACTTAGAAATGCTAGATTAAATTTTAGACAACAAGAAGAAACACATATTATGGAAAATATCATTTATAATGAGTTGTTAATAAGAGGTTTTAGTGTTGATGTCGGAATTGTTGAATATAATTATAAATCTTCTAATGGAATAAGTAAAAAAACACAATTAGAGGTTGATTTTATTGCTAATAAAGGTAGTAATAGATACTATATTCAATCTGCTTTCGCTATCCCCACAGAAGATAAAAGAAAACAAGAAACTAAAGTATTTTCTCGCATTCATGATTCATTTAAAAAGATTGTTGTTGTTAAAGATAATATTATTCCTTGGCATGATGAAAATGGAATATTTTATGTAGGTGTAGAACAGTTTTTACTAGAAGATTATTTACGTGATTAGAATATTAAACTTTATTTAAAAATTAAAGAGAAAATTCATAATTCTTATTTGCGTACATTGTTTAAAATGGCACTTTTCTTTCATATTAAAAGAAAAAGATTGATAAATTCATACAAGTATGAATTGTCAGTCTTTTTTAGCGTGAGCTGTAATAAAAAAGATAAAAAAGGAATCACATAACAAGTCAAGGATGAAGTCGTCGAAAAAGAAATGAAATATGAATGGTATATGGTTATTATTAGTAATGATCTAAAAAATGTTGAAGATGTATTATATAAATATCGAAGAAATGCTGTTGTTGAAAAAGCATTTGATAATTTAAAAAATGATTTAGATGTTAAAAAATTAAAAGTGCATAATATAAGAACATTAAAAGGTAAGATGTTCATAGTATTTATAGCATTGATTATTAAAACATTAATATACAATACAATAATTGAACATGTAAATATAAGTAAATATAGTGTTGATGATATAATTAAAGAGATGCAAAAATATTCGTAATACAATTTACTGAAAACATGTCAATGTTAACAGAAATTTTAAGTGCACAGAAAAAATCTTTAAAACATTTAATATTAATGAAACAATAATAGATAAAGTGTCTTGCTAAGTGAGACCCTTTTATACATGCATAATTTTTATAGGAATTTTAGATATGTATTAAAAAATATCATATAAATGAAATGGCAAATATATTGACATATTATTTAAGTTATGATATAATGTAAGCGTAAATGCTAACAAGCTAACAAAAATATAGGAGGTATAAAAATGGTAAACATGACATTCGGAGAATTTGTCAAGGAAAAGAGAAGAAAAAAAGGTATTACATTAAGATCTTTTGCGGATATGATTAATATTGCTCCTGCATATATGAGTGATATTGAAAAATCCAAAAGAAATGCGCCAACACAAGAAATTTTAGAAAGAATGGTGAAAGCATTAGAATTATCAAATGAAGAAGCGAATGAATTATTTGATTTAGCGGCTAGTAGCAAAGATGCAATAGCACAAGATTTAAAAGAATATGTTAGCTATAATCAAAAGGTAAGAGTAGCATTGCGCAAAGCAAAAGACCTTAATTTAGGAGATGATGAATGGATTAAGATTATTGAAGAAATGGCAAACAAGAAGTAGGTGAGATTTTGTGTTTTTTTATTCAAATGAAAAATTAGAAACTATAGCCGATAATATTAATAAAGAATTTTATCCTGAAAGATTAGATAAAGTTAGTCACTTTGATGCATATGATTTTATGGAAAAACAAGGATTAGAAATTGAATGGAAGTATATTTCTCCAAATAAAAAAATATTAGGTATGACATTTTTTGATGATGGAAACTGGTTTATTTGGGATAGTGGCAAATGTAAAGATGGTGATATACCTCACTGCGAAAAGTTTAAAAAAGGAACAGTTGTGATTAATAATATTCTCATTGATGAAAAAGACATAAAAAAGGAAAGATTTGTATCAGGACATGAAGCAATGCATTGGGTTAAGGATAAAAATTATTTTAAGACTCATACAACAGATTTAATTCAGGTATGTAAAGAAGACGTATTTGAAAGAACTTATTGTAATAATAAAATGAAAGATGAAGATATTATTGAAAGACAAACTAATTATTTAAACGCAGCAGTACAAATGCCAAGGGATTTGATAAAAAGAGAATTTTTTAAAAGATTAAGATACAAAAATATTCCAAATTATCCAATAGAATACACAAGCTATATGAAAAAACATATAAGAGGTTTAGCTGATGATTTTGGACTAAATTATAATCCAGTATTATATAGGTTATATGATTTAAACATTTTAAAAAGAAAGGATTGATTATTGTTGAAATTAAAAACAAATAAAAAAAGCTCACTTGAATATCAAATGAGCGGAATCATGATATGGGAATATCACGACATAAGCACTTGTAATTTTACCATACATGATAAAAAAAATCAAGATTTATGTGCTAAAAAGGGCGATGGTTATAAGGCATATTTGCATATAAACCTTCTTTATGGTGGTTTATGATAAAGAAAAAAGATCTAAATAAATTATTAAATCTAAATTTTGTGGATTTAACTAATAAAACATATAATTGTGGTAAATATGACTTGCCTTATATTAAATGTTCTAATATAGTTAGCCCTGATTACCTTGCTTTATATAGTGAGACATTTAATTATCATAAAACAGATAGAACATTTGTATGCTTTTATCAATATGATGTTAAGTTTGACAATAAAAATGGCATATTTGAAGCTATTTATCATAATGATGTTAAACTTCTTGAAAAATATAAAAAAAGATTTAAGGGTGTAAAATATGCAATTGCACCCGATTATTCAGAGGTTGGAGATATACCTAGAATTGAAAATGTATATCGATTATTTAAATCGAGAATTGTAGCTTTATGGTTATGGCTTGAGTGTGACATTATTGTAATACCTAATATTACATATGCAAGCGAAACTTATTTTAATATAATGCTAGATGGAATGGAAGATACTGAAGTTGTTGCTTTCAGTATAAAAGGTTTATTAAAAAAACGTTCTGAAAGAAAATTGCTTCAAAAAGCAATTGAATATACAGTTGATAATCTTAAAAAATTAAAGAAAATTATTGTTTACAGTGTATCAGTAAACGATGATAAAGTACGCGAATTATTTGAATATGCCTCTAATAATGAAATAGAAATTGTTATCCCCAATAATATACTTAAAGAAAGAAATATTATTAATAAGGAGGTGAAGTCAAATGGGCAAGATTTATAAAAGTGGACTAGGTATTGGTGTTGGATCATCCCCACAAGGTAGCATTGAGCAATGCAAGTTTGATAATAAAGTAAAAGAATTAATAGGCAAGGAGCTTAAACCATTTGATTCATCTAAATTTGACTATAAGGAAAGTGAACCAAAATATGATGGTTATCTATTGAAATCAGATCATGTTGATGGGAGTTCAAAAGCCAAGTTTCTTAAAGATGTTTTAGGCTATGAAACAGGTGATGGGCAAAAATTGCATAATGCTATAGGTCGAGCTATAGATGGAAAAATTCCAACGAAAGTTAAAAATACCAATTTTGGAACAAAATATAATTTTGATATTAAACTTAAAGGTAAAGACAATAATTTTCATTCAGCTAACGTTATTGTAGTAGTTCAGAATGATAATGGCAAAACATCCTGGAGATTGATTACATTAATTCCAGGCAAAAAAGATAAATAAGGAGGATATTCATCATGGAAGAACTAGATTGCGTAAAATTAATAAAACCTTTTGAAGATTTAAAAGTTGGAACAAAAGGAACAATAGTACTAAAATATACTGAAAATGATTTTGAAGTAGAGTTTTTTGATGAAAATCATGAAACGATTGATGTTTACACAATTAAAGGGGATTATCTTGAGGTATATTGGAAGTATTCAGAACATAAGGATAATTAAAAAAGGTTCATTGCATAATAGATTATTTTCTATATGTAATGAGCTTTTAATTGTAATATTTCTTGTTTTCTTATCTACTTAGTTTTAAAAATATATCTCTAAATACTTAAATGATTAATACAATTTTTTTATTTTTTGATTAATGTACTTATCAAATATTTCATTGGTGTTAAATGGATCAGATGCATTAAATCTTTATATTTTTTATAATTCTAGTATCTTTAGATTTTTTCTTTAATATTGTTCTTTTGTTTTTTCAACAAAGGATTATACTTGAAGAATAAAATCACTTATAAAATTACCAACCATATTTTGCCATTAATTCTAGTATATCTAGGAACTTTAATATTAGTACCTACTATTTTAGTTATATAAATCATTTTTCTAGTATTATAAGCATTATTAATTAAGACAAAAAATAGAGATTTACTTTAAAAATGGAAACAAAATAAAAGTAAAAATATCGATATGATAAACCACCATTAGCTAATATGATTTTGTTTGTTTTTGTTTATAGCAGGTTAGCATTTACATTCACTTGCATGCATTATATCAAAATGATACTGTTTTGCCAATATGATAAGATAAAAATATTGACATTAAAAATGTTAACATTTTTTCAAATGCTTTATTACTTTTCACAATTAATATAATATAACATTATTGTTCATTGGGTTGGCTTACTAGTGGATATTGGTCTATGGACTACACTAGAGCCAACTCTTTTTTGCTTTTTATTTAAAATTATCAAATAATATAATCAATTTTAAAAAGGACTATAAACCTATACAAGTTTCTTACTCATGATTAAATAAGAACTATATAAACTAGGTTTAAGTCCCTTTTTATTATTTATTTTGTAATGGTGTATTAGGATATATACAAGCAATTATTATCTCCACAATAAATAATAAATCATCTTGACAATCATTATTAATCCATTCATTCACAATTGCTGTTATACCAGTTAAATAAAATTTAGACATATAATTCATAATTGAATTATCATTAATACCCATACGAATGAAAATAGGTTTTAATACATATTGAAACAAATCATCATAAGCTTCTTCCACGTTAAACGTTGAAAGATGAGACAAATATGTTTTAAAAAGCTTTTTATTTTCTTTCATATATTCTAAATAAGGAATTAAATATTTAGGAGATATAAATATCAATTCTTCATTTTCATTTTTGAAATTAGGAAATTCAATTGATAAATCATTAAAATGGTTATTAAAATCATTCATAATCTTTTTTTGCGTTTCTTTTAATAAATCATAAGTATTCAAATAATGATCATAAAATGTAGATCTATTTACACCAGCTTCTCTACAAATTTCTGATACACTAATATCTAAAAAATCTTTTTCTTCCAATAGCTTTAACATCGCCTTATCCATTTTAATTGCTGTATTTTGATATTTTACTTCTGATTTATTCATAGTTACTCCTTTAAAATTTTTTTGTGAAAACAACATATGTATGATTTATTGTTGGATAAATTATAGATAAATTATACTATAATATTACTGTAAAATCAACAAATGTAGTTTTGAAAGGAGAAAAAATGAACGCAATAGAAATTAAAAATTTATCAAAAAGTTTTCGTGGTTTGTATGCCCTTGATAATTTTCATATGACTGTACCAGTTGGATCTATTTATGGTTTTATTGGTGAAAATGGTTCAGGAAAATCAACAACAGAAAAATTAATATGTGGGCACCTAGTTCCTAATCAAGGTGAAATCAAATTATTTGGTAAAGATTACAATGATCCAGGAGTTAGATCAGAAATTGGATCTTTAATTGAAAATGCTGGATGTTTTCCTAGTTCTAGTATTTATGCTAATTTAAAAATGCAAGCTTTAAATTTAGGAATAGAAAATATTGATGAAGAAATTAATCGAGTACTTAAAATAGTAAGAATGGAAGATAATATTAAATTACCATTTAAAAAATGCTCCTTAGGTATGAAACAAAGAGTAGGTATTGCCATGGCATTACTTGGTAAACCTCTTTTACTTATTTTAGATGAACCAATTAATGGCTTAGATACTGATGGTATGAAAATAATGCGGGAAATATTAGTTGACATAACTAAAAATTATCATTGCACAGTTTTAATATCATCACATATCTTAGGTGAACTTGAAAAAATAGCTACTCATTATGGTATTATTAGGCAAGGTAAAATGATTCAAGAAATTTCCGCAAAAGAAATGGAAGCAAGAAATCGTACCTTTATTGAAGTTGAAACGAATAATAATAAAGAAGCTTATAATATTTTAAAAAAACATTTTAATGATGTTAGGTTAGATAATAATTTAAAAATCTATGATGAAGATGATACAGAAAAAGTGATGAAAAATTTACTTTCAAATCATTTTGAAGTTAGTAAGATTATGCAAAATAAAATTGGTTTAGAAGAATATTATATTGAATTAATGAGTAAGGAGGTAAATAAATAATGGAAAAAGATATTACTATAGAATTTACCAAGCCCTCTTTTTTAAAAAGAATTAAAGGAATGTTAAGTGTTGATTTTTATCGGTTATTTCATACCCCTTTATTTTATATCTTTTTGTTTATTGCTGCTATTATTCCAGCTTTAGTTTCTATGGGATCTATGGGAGATACTAGTGAAACAACAGGAATGTTTACTAATGCTTGGCAAATCATAGCTAGTGATAAACCCTTGTATGTTGTAAGTAATATTGGTGAGTATGCCAATATGAATATGGTCTTCATTTTTGGGGGAATTATGGTTTCTATCTTTATTGGACATGATTACCATAGTGGTTATGTAAAACAATTATTTACAACACATTCCAAAAAACAAGATTATATGATGTCTAAGACCATTATTAGTGCCTTTTCAATGATGTGTATGTGTATAACCTATCTTATTGGTGGCACTCTTTCAGGTGCTCTTACAGGTCTTCCATTTACAATAAATGTTGGTTCACTTATATTAGCCATTTTAGGCAAGATGGTTATGAGCCTAGGTTGGGCAAGTTTATACACTTTTATTAACGTTATTTTTAGAAGAAAATTTGGAATTTCTATTGCTTTATGTTTTGTTATTGGAACGGGTATTCCTGTCATTGTTGCATCATCAGTCGTTGGAAATTCCCCCATTTTAAATATCTTTTTATATGGTTCATCAGTAAATGCTAGTTTATCATCAAATATTATTAGTTTAATTACTTGTCTAGGTGTAAGTATAGTTTGGACAGTTATTTATAATATAGTTGGAACCTTAGTGTTATCAAAAAGAGATTGTTATTAAGGAGATAATAAATGAATGCAATTGAAATCAGAAATTTAAATAAAAATTATCGAGAAAAACAAGCTGTATCAAATTTAAATATGACGGTTCCGATAGGGGCAATTTATGGCTTTATTGGCGAAAATGGTTCAGGTAAATCCACAACTGAAAAATTAATTTGTGGATTAATTAAAGCAAATAGTGGCACAATTAAATTATTTGGAAAAGAATATCAAAATCAAGAAATTAGATCACAAATAGGTGTTTTAATTGAAAGTCCAGGCTGTTTTCCTAATATTAGTGTTTGGGATAATATGAAAATTCAAGCTGCTAATTTAGGTATTAAAAATGAAAATGAAGAAATTAGAAGAGTATTAAAAATTGTAAGAATGGAAGGGTCTGCTTCAAACAAATTTAAAAATTGTTCCTTAGGTATGAAACAAAGAATTGGTATTGCTTTTGCCTTATTAGGACATCCTAAATTATTAATTCTAGATGAACCTATTAATGGACTTGATGCTGATGGAATGAGAATCATGCGAGAAGTATTAATAGATATTACTCAGAATTTAAATTCAACAGTTTTAATTTCATCACATATTTTAGGAGAACTTGAAAAAATCGCCACCCATTATGGAATCATTCGAAATGGAAAAATGATAAAAGAAATGACCGCAGAAGAATTAGAAAAAGAATGTCCAACATATGTTGCTATAAAAACAAAAGACAACAAAAAAGCTAAAATAACATTAGAAAATAAATATAATAAAGTTATAGAAGAAAACGAAGAACTTCGTATTTATGATTCTTGTTTGGCGAAAGATGTTGTAAGTTATCTATATAGTCAAAATATTTTACCTATCTATGTACAAACATCTAAAATTAATTTAGAAGAATATTACATTAATCTTATGGATAAAGGAGATAATTTATAATGAATAAAGTTAACTTAAATAATCTTAATAGCATGTTAAAAGTGGATTGTAGAAGAATGTTTAAAACTCCTTTAGTCTATATCATGTTTGGTATTTGTATAATGATGCCAATTCTTGTTCTTGTAATGACCAGTTTTATGGGGAACACCTCCGTTGTAGATCCATCAACAGGAGAAGAAACAGTAATGGAAACATTTACGAATGCATGGCAAATATTCGGTGCTACATCAAATACTGGTATGGCAATGGATTTAACATCTATGTGTAATATTAATCTAATCTATTTTATAGTTGCTATCTTTGTTTGTATCTTTGTTAGTGAAGATTTTAGAAGTGGTTATGCGAAAAATATCTTCACAATAAGAACCAAAAGAATGGATTATGTAATATCTAAAATAATTATTTCTTTTATTGCTAGTATTATTATGTTATTATTATTTTTTATTGGTGGATTATTAGGTGGCTCAATTAGTAATTTACCATTTAATATGGATGGATTTAATGTTGGCACACTTATTTGTTGCTTAATATCAAAAATATTTATTTTACTTATCTTTATTTCTATCGCTTTAACGTTAGCATGTGTTGCGAAAACAAAATTATGGTTATCTATTATTTGTGTTTTAGGCTGTGGAATGTTATTATTTATGATGATACCAATGATGACACCACTTGATGCAGGAATACTAAATGTCATTATGTGTTTTGCCGGTGGTTTATTATTTAGTATTGGACTTGCTTTTGTTAGTAAACTTATATTAAATAAAACAAATATTGTTTAAAGGTAGTGATTAAAATAAAAAATAAAAATGGATATAAAAGTGAAATAATAAATAATGATGAATTCAATAAGTTTATGAAAGCTCAATCATTTGAAGATAAAATTAAAATACTCACAGTCCATTCGGAAAATAATCAGAAAAATATTAAAATAAAAAATAGAAAAAATCATAAAAGTAATAATATTAATTAGATAATTTATGTAATGAATATAACCTTAGAATATATAATGAATTATAATTTCTAAGGTTTTTATTGTAAAAAAAAATATTTAAAAATATTTATTTATATTGATTAATGATTTTTAATTTGGTAAAATAATAATATGTTATAAATTATAAATTATAAATTATGATTTATAATATATTATAATGTTCTGGAGGATAAAATGAATTATTGTATTAAAAATGCCAACAAACAAGATTTAAAAAACATGTGTAATCTTTGGAATGAAGTTGTGAAAGAAGAATATTTTTTAAAACCATTTACAACAACAGATTATGAGAACTACCTTTTATCAAACCCTGATTTTTCATTTGATAGTACATTTGTAATATATGATAATCAAACACTTATTGCTTTTGCTATAGGTTATTTAAGAAAAAGATTTATTGATAATCCTGAAGTTGCAGGTATTATTAATACAATTATGGTTAAGAAAGAATATCGTAAACAAGGAATTGGTTCAATGTTATTATCTCATTTAGAGAATTATTTTAAACAACAAGGAAGAAAAAAAGTAGCAGCTGCTTATTTTTTACCATCATGTTATCCATGGTATATTCCTAATACTAAAAATCATGATCATCCATGTGCTCCTGGTATTAGAATCAATTCTAATGAATATTTCTATTATTTACATCGTGGTTATGAACCTTATAATTATTGTGATGCTTTTCACTTAGATTTAGAAAATTACGAATTGAGTAGTGATATTAAAAACATTTTAGAAAATGCGAAAAAAGATAATATTACTATAGAATTATATGATCCTAATAAACATTATGGCTTAGATGAATTTTATCGTAAATTAAATATTTATGATTTTGAAAAAGTTATTAAAGAAAACTTAGCTTTAGAAAAACCATATCCATTCTTAGTTGTTGCAAAAGACAATAAAGTAGTAGGTTGGACAGGAGCAATGTGGAATGAAGAAAGTGGAAGAGGTCACTTTGATGGCATTGCCATTTTAGAAGAAGTAAGAGGAAGAGGATTAGGTAAAGCATTATTTGCTAATCTAGCTTACTATAATAAAATGAATGGCGCCAAATTTATGACATTCTATACAGGTTTAAACAATCATGCAAGATATATTTACATGGGAGCTGGATTTAAAATTATAATGTCTTATGTAAGTATGAATAAAACATTTAAATAATATATATTATTTGGAGTAATATATGAAATATGTCATATCTGATATTCATGGTGAATATGATTTGTTCATCAAATTATTAGATAAAATTAATTTTAGTAATCAAGATATAATGTATATTTGTGGAGATATGATTGAAAAAGGAAATCAATCTTTAAAATTACTTCATTATATTTATCAAAAACAAAACATTAAATGTATAATTGGGAATCATGAATATGAATTAATAAAATATTATCAAAGTCTTAAAGAGAAAAATGTTGAAATAAATAATATTTTGTTACAAATAAATTCATTATTTATGAATGAAGATAATTTATTTAATATTGATATTTTAAAGTGGATATTATCATTACCTTTTTTTATTGAAGAAGAAGATTTCATATGTGTTCATGCTGGTATACCTTTAGATAATGAACAACATTTAATTCCTTTTAATCAAATAATAAAAGAATCATTTGTTTATGATCGTGAATTTAAAGAAGAATATGTTATCCCTCAAACATCAAAATGTATATTTTTTGGTCATACACCTACTTTCTTTATATCTAATGATATACTTCATCCTCAAATATTGACATATAAATATAAAGACAAAAATGGCAATAATATAAAAGATTATTATAAAATTCATCTTGATTTAGGAACATATATTAGTCATGTTATTGGCTGTTTTTGTATTGATAATTGTCAATGTTACTATATAAATGATAATAAAAAATCTAAAATATTAATATAAATAATATAAACAACGATTCATTTCAATCGTTGTTTTATTTTTAAAAAAATTCAAAATAAGCGTTTTCAGTGAAAAATAATTTACATATTAATTAATATAGTGTAAAATCTAATTATAGTTTTTTTTGAAAGGAGAAAATAAGAAAATGAGAAAAAAATTATTTGTTGTTTTATTTTTCTTTCTTCTTACTTTATCTGTTACTGCTTGTGATAAAAAAGAAGTTAATAAAGAAGTTCTTATATCACTAACAGAAGAAAACATTATTGAAGTAGAAGCAACATCATTTGATTATACAAAGATGTTCAAAATTACAGTTGATAATGAAGATTATGTAGTAACAGAAGATATGATTGATTCTTCAGCTGTTAATCTAAATGAAGTAGGTGACTATCAAGTTACATTGACAGCTTCAATTGTTGATAAAATTGTAGGCGATAAAGAATATGAGACTATTTATACCAAAGATGGTATATTGCATGTTGTTGCAAAAGCTGCAACAGAAAAAGTAGTAGTTATTAATGAAACAAGTGTATCTAAAGAAATTGAAAATGGAGATAATACATTTGATTTTACTAAATTATTTACTATTACCGTAGATGGAGAAAATGTTACTGTAACAAAAGAAATGATTGATTCATCAAAAGTTCAATTTAATGTTGCAGGAAGTTATGAAGTAACATTAACATATACAGTAGATGGAAAAGATTATACAAAGACAGTTAATGTTACAGTTAAAGAAAAAGTAGCTACAGAAAAAGTAGTAGTTATTAGTGAAACAAGTGTATCTAAAGAAATTGAAAATGGAGATAATACATTTGATTTTACTAAATTATTTACTATTACAGTAGATGGAGAAAATGTTCAAGTAACAAAAGAAATGATTGATTCATCTAAGGTTCAATTTAATGTTGCAGGAAGTTATGAAGTAACATTAACATATACAGTAGATGGAAAAGATTATACAAAGACAGTTAATGTTATAGTTAAAGAAAAAGTAGCAACAGAAAAAGTAGTAGTTATTAGTGAAACAAGTGAATCTAAAGAAATTAATAGAGGTGATACAAATTTTGATTTCACTAAATTATTTACTATTACAGTGGATGGAGAAAATGTTACTGTAACAAAAGAAATGATTGATTCATCAAAAGTTCAATTTAATGTTGCAGGAGATTATGAAGTAACATTAACATATACAGTAGATGGAAAAGATTATACCAAGACAGTTACTGTTACAATTAATAATGTATTAACAGAAGATGAATTAAAAACATTACAGGGATCTATATTATTTGAAGGTCAATTTATTAATCATGATTATGGATTTAATGAAGAATTAGCTGTAGATATTTTAATTTTATTTGATAAGGAAAATGAAGCTATTTGGCAATCAGAAATATTGGATGGTGATTATGTCTTTAATGCTGTATATGTTAATAACAATGGCAAAATAGCTCTTATAACTCACGATGAAAATGGAAAAATTGTTTTAAATAAATCAAATGATAACTTTACAGATTACTTTAATCCATTTGCTTTATTATCTCCATCAGATTTCACATTCGTTGAAGATGGAGTATGGGAATTAAATAGTGATAAAGTTGATGCAACTTCTGTTGCTATTACAGGGTACGTTGAAAACATTGAATTTATACATATTATTCAAGAAAATGGTGTTTTCACAAAATTACAAATTAAAACAAAACGTATTGTAAATGAACAACAACAAATTGATATTCAATATGAATATATTTATGATATTAAAGAAATAGGCACAGCAAGAGTAAATGAAGATTGGTTAAAAGATTATGAATTAACTCCTGAACATGAAATATTAAAACAAGCTCTTACTAATGCAGCTAATGCTAATAGTTATACAATTCTTGAAGAAAAAGTGGAAAGATTTTATGATTCAGAAGATATTGTTGGTAAAATATATGTTACTGAAGATGCTATTTATGAAGAAGTATCTAATTGGGAAAATGGATATGTTTATCGCAATGGTTTAGTTTACCAATTTGATTATTATGCTGATACAAATGAATTTGAATTTGGTAATGGTATTTATCTTGATTCATTTGATTTACTAAAAGCAGTATTCACATTTGATGAATTTTCTTATTCACTTGTTGAATACGTAGGTGATGGAAAATATACAATTAGAATTCCTGATTTATTTATTATGGAAGATTATGGCTTATTGGCAGGTGCCATAGCATCATTATTTGCTGTTGGTATTGATCAAATGCAATATTATTCTTATGCTTTAGATTGTACTATTACTTTAAAAGATAATGTTTTATATCAAGTTAATTTTACTTATGATTTTAAAGGATACATTAGTGAAATTGTAACATTAACTTTTTCTGATTTCAATAATACTGTATTACCTATTGAAATTACTGGTGTTCCAGAAGTTGATAATAATATACCTTCATCATATATTGGTTTATTTAAAGGTGAAAATGAAGGAGTATCTTATGAAGTAAATATTACAAGTGAAAATATTACTGTTAAAATTGATGATGAAACTTATGATGCAATTATTCAAAGTTATGATGAATATTATGGATTTACATTAGTAGTTAATGATTTAATTTATTATATTGTATTATTAGATGAAACTGAAATGATGTTTGCTAATGAAGATTATACTATGTATTTTGATTTAATTCGTCAAGAAAAACCATCAGTAGACTTTAATAAATCGTTTATTGGTACATTTAAAGGTGAAGAAAATGGTGTAACTTATGAAGTTACAATAACAGCTGATGGAATCACTGTTAAGATTGATGAAGTTACATATGAAGCTATAATTGAAAGTTATGATGATTATGAAGGATTTGAATTAACAATTGAT
>CANQVC010000009.1 GCA_947627195.1 uncultured Bacilli bacterium | reverse complement strand
TGTGATTGTACTTGCTTCTACTTCTTCGATTGTATTTTCTTTACCTTTTATTTCTATTGTTATTGGACTTATTTCTACTTTGTCTTTGATTAGATCTTTTAAATCTATATCAATTTTAATTTGATCATTCAAATCTAAATTAACAATAATTTTTCTACTTTGATCTAATAAAATAACAACTTCTAATTTACCATCATTAAATGTAAATGCATCAATCATATCAAGATAATCATTAATTGATTTTTCAGGAATATCTAATTTAGTTCCTGTTAACTTTTCAATAGAACTTATAAGTTCATTTAATTCATTATAAGTTAATTCAATAACTTCTTGACCAATTGCAATTTTACATCCTTTTTCGTTTAATATTGCTTTAATATTATATGTTTGTTCTTGATAAGTTAATGATAATAGAACATATAATTCTTTGGTATCAAATGAACATATAATTTTACCATTAACATCAATTACATAATCTTGGTAAATAATTTGTGTATTGAATTCACCTTCTAATCCTTTTGATTCAATTATTTCTTTGATACTTGGAATAGTTTCAAAAAGAGTTAGAACATTATCTGTAAATTCAATGATTTCCCCATTTGGAATTACAACATCTAGTTCATCACAATCATAAATATGAACAAAAGCAAGAGAATCAACACTAACAATAATACTATTATCTGATACATGTTCTATAGTAACTTTTGTATCTGATAATTCATTATTATTAATTGTTAATGCACTTAATAATAATAAAATTTCAATTTTATTATTAGCAGCTGTAATACCACCAAAAACATTTAATATACTTGCTATATCAAAATCTTTTAAGTTATCTTTTAATTGCTCTTTTAAGAATGTTGATATAGAATCTAATTCATTTGGATTAACATGATAAATAGAATCTTTATATATTAAATATATTTCTTTATTAACAATTCTAACTTCCAATTCAATGACTTCAGGAAGCATTAATTGTAAATTAATAGAAACATCATTATCCTTATCAATTTTTGCTTTTCCAACAATATTAATATCTTGATAATACATATTTAAATCAATTTGATAAGACTTAGCTTCAATTAATTGTTTAATTGTTGGATAAAGCCATTTAGCATCAGTTAAATCAACATATGAATCATCAATTGTTGGCATAACAATTTCACTATTTGTTTTAGTTAATGTTACTTCTAAATCATTATATTTAATAAATATTCCTGTTAATGAGGCAGTTGAATCAACCTCAATCATTCTTAATTCAATGTGACAACCAGATACTTCTAATTGGATAGTAACATTTTGTTCATTTTTTACTAAATCCATATTGAATGATGAAGTATCCATATTACCTAATAAAGATGTTAAATCACCTAATTGTGATAAATCAATATCAAATAAGTTAATTAATTCACTAACGTCTAAACGATATTTATAAGCATCATATGTGAAATATAAAATACCATCTTGCAATGATAAATATGTACAATCACCAAATTTTCCATTTAATAATATATTCTTTAGGAATTCTTGGGTAACTTCCATACCACCTGTTTGCATAGTTTTTATAATACTCATTACATCAGCTTTAAATTCAATTGAACCATTTTCTTCAAAATCTTTATATTTCAAATTAACATCAAAATTAGATTTAGTTGCTAACATTGGTAATAATGCTTCTTCTAAATATGTTAAAGCATCTTTTTCTTCAGGTTGATTACCACTAACATCTTCATTATAGAATTGTTGATAAAAAGGTTTTTCTTCTATTTCAGTATTAACACCAAAAGTAAATTTTTCTGTAACCTCTTCTTCACAATCTAATGATATTAACATTTTAATGCTATAATTTGCAACATAATATATTTCTTTTACTTCCCAGCGTTCATTCATACAGATTCTCATGTGAATTGATTTAAAATTCGGATAACTAGATAATCCTGAAACTAATTTCATTTCTTTGCGATAATAAAATGGAGCTACATTTGGATCCAAATCTAGTTCAACTGTATAATTTTCTGGATTCTCATCAAGAACAACTGGTTCACCTATAACAGTATCTTTATTGATAATATAGCTTGTCATCGCCCTTGGGTCAATACCATGTTGTTCATAAAAATCATCTTTTGTATATATACTAACATTGTTTTTCCAAACAACATCATCTGAGGCGTTTACTTTAGAAGAGTCACGATAAAAAGCTTTACTATCATGTAAGAAAAACTGTTTTGCAATACTTTTAAAAGAACCTAAGCTTATTGCTTCTTTTACCATGTCATTACCAATTATTTTCCTCCGTCCAGTAATTGACTGGTTTTCTATCGAAGCATCTACGGCACCTTCGGTATGAGATTCAAAACTTTCAGCATGTTTGACTACCCATGAAGCTATTGCAATATTATCTAAAGCAGAATAATCTTTTGGGCTTCCCGAAGAAGGTCGTTCTAATAAAGTAGTGCCATTACCGTCATAAGGGTTTGAAGTTTCTTCATTTGCGGATAAAAGTGCACCTAATGAAGTAGATAAAATCAAAACAGTTATGACTAAATGCAGTAATTTTTTCTTCATAGAATCTCCTTTCATTACATAATAATACATTATATATTTTACCACAAAATTAATGATTTGTTAAGCGTTATCATTGATTTTAATACTTTTTTTTGCAATTTTTTTATTTTGTATTGAAATATCAAAAAAGTGTAACTTATAGTATACAAAGTTACACTTTAATATTGTTTCATTTTTCTAAATATTCAAGTATTTTTTGAAAATATTTGGGATTATTCATTTCAGTAATAGCAAGTAAATGAATATTATCATCACTTACCAAACAACATGAATTTATTTCTTCTTTTATGTCATCTAAATTAATAATTTCTTTATCATTAATTAATATTTCTTTATTAATCCAAGGTGAACTTTTATTTGTTTTATCATATTCAAAAGATACTTCAATGATTGTGACTTTATTTTCCTCATTCCCTTTAACATATATAATATCAGGTTCTATAGAATTATAAATCCATTTTTCTATATCTGATATTTTATATAATAATTCGGGATATTTAAATTTTTTAGTTCCATTCTTTATTTTTATTTTTTGATTTTCATCAGCTATATTAACAATTCTTAGAATTGATAAGAATAGTAACATAAGACCAAATATAAGAATAATTAATGTAATTAATTGTTTTATTGTATTTGATATTTTAAATAAATCAATGATAAATATAATACCAATAATTATTGATATTAAACAACATATGAATATTAATTCATATTGATATTTCTTTGATTTAGATATTGGGGAAAAAAGCCATTTGAGAAAATGTTTCATAAATACTCCAAATAAATAATATATTTTATACTATGTCTATATATTATTATATATGAAAATTAATGAATTATCAATGATTATATTTTATGAATTGAAAAATTAATTTACTTTATCTGTTTTATGAGAAAAGCGCAAATAAATAGCATAACCACCAATCAACAAAAATGCTGTTGTAAATATGCAGAAAATTATTGTTCCTGGTAACTTATAACCCGAAATATATATTGGTATACCAGCACATAAACAAATAACGGCAAAGAGAACAGCTAAACTAACTGAAATGTTATAAGGTGTGCTTTGATTATTTCTATTTACATCAAATTGTTTTTCTTTTATTTTATTTTGATTGATTTGATTGATTTTATCTCTTAATTCATCATATTTTAATTGATGTTCTATAGGAATATTTCCATAATTACCTTTTAATGTATCGTTATTATATGTCATAATCTCTAAAGCTTTATCTAAACTTATAGAAGGATCGTAATTGTAGAAAGAGCCAATATAGCGACATATAACATTATTTCTAGGAAGTTTTTTCTTTTCACCAATATATGATGTTAAATTATGTCGAGTTAAGCAAGTAATATTTGTCTTACTTGGAATACAAGTATACATACTAGATTTTTCGCTAAATGGTTTAAGTTCTGTTGTGTCATCTGGAATAGTTTCATTAGTACTGAAATAGTACAATACGGATTTTAAATCAAATGTTGGAGGGTACGTTTTCACTTCTTTATCATCTTCCTCCCTTACATTCACGGAACGATAAGCATCTTTTGTTAAAAAATATGGGTTTCCTTCGGGGTCAGGTGATGCAATAATTGCATAGTTACCACCTACAAGTTTTACAGCAATTATATTAGGCGCTCCAACTCTTTGAATAACAGATATGAATTTTGTTTCTATTTTTGCTTTTGGTGCTGAACGAGAGAAACATTTAGGATATGTATTATTATGTGCTGCTGCATAAGCCATGAAGTTTGCATCATTTATGTCTTGGTGATGAGTTTCATCAACAAGTTCATATAAATATTTTATTTTGAATTTTAAATGCTTTTTTTTAAAGTTATTTTCTATTTCATCCTTCAGAAACGAAATTCTAGATGTCCCACCTAAAAGTACCACTAAAAAACTTGAATTATCATTTTTAATTTTACATAATTTTTGTGATATATTATCAATCATATGTTCATAATTTCTAAAATTATCCATTATATTCATTTCATTTATTACTGCGCTTTTTAAATATGATTTATTTTCTTCTAATCTAGAATCAATTTTATCGTCAACATTACCCGACTCAAATAACCATTTTTTTATATTGCAAATAGCATAAGGATTCTTTTTTAAATAATCATAATTATTTCCACCTTTGATATTATTTGCTGAATTTACTATTATTTCATCAATATTTTGGGCACCAAAATAAGCAGAATTGAGACATATTACGTCCATATCATTTTTTTTACTACTTTCATGAGCTGTACTATTCACTGAAATAGCATTATCAGTTGTGCCAGCACCAATATCTATAGTAATAATATTTGTATATTCATTAGATTTTTTCCCTAAAAGGGCTGTTACGAGTTCAATACCAAATAATCCTTCTAAATGAACAGAAATATCAACGGTTGAACCAAATGCACATTCAATTACATGTCTTAACGTTTCAATATACTTATTAAGTGTGCTTTCATCATTAATGTCGTCTTTTTGACTTAAATTTGGACAAGCAAAATGTATTTCTTCAATGTTATAACCATCACTCAAATTAGAATCATTGTCAAGATATTTTTTTATAGTTGCATTTAGTGCACTCATTAATACATTTAATATTTCCTTAACTTTATATGCTTCATCTAAATCATCAAAAGGATAAATTTTAGAATCAATGTCACAATTGTTTAACACAAAAGTTTTGAATGATTCACTCATAGAAACATATTTATCTGGATGACTTTTTAATAGGTCATAAGCTTCAATTCCTGCATATAAATTTTTAGGATTATCTTTGTCAACAATGATTAAAGATGGAATGCCTAACTTATTGTTTTCAGCATCAAAAGCAGGTTTAAATTTGCTTTTAAATCCACCTTTTCCATCTTTAATCAAATATCCAGCATAACAAAACTGTGTTCCAATATCTAAACCAATTACAAGTTTATTCATTTACTTCACCATCCTTTAATTCGACCAAAGCCTTTTTGATAATTAAATTACCTATTTTTTTCCCTGGCGTAATAGTTTTTTTAACTAACTCTCCGTTATTAGCTTTTGGTTCAAATTCCATCGTATTAAAATCAAATTTTTCATTTTCTAAAGGTGTATAACTATCAAGATACTTTAGCAAATGAATTTCTATATTGTCAATTGAAGTTTTAATTATTTCAGAATTAGCACAATCACTTGCAATTTCTCTAGCACTCTCAATATAACTTAATGTTTCAAGAATACCATTACCAATATTTTTTAACTGTCCATCAATTTTCGTAGGTTTTAGTTTTTGAGGTTTTGGTGTGTATTTCGATTTTACATAATTAGAAAAATTTTTTATTAAATTAAAAATTTTTTTACAAATTACGCAAAAAGCAAAAAACAAAAAAATCATTGATACAATAACTATTAATATCATTACTACAAATGCTAATTTTGCCAATTCGTCGGCATGGTCAATAACCCAACTTGGAAGCCAATTCATTTTATTAATTCCTCTTATATTATAAATTGTTCATATATATTTTAATTGGTAATGAACTAATACCAACTTTTTTTGATTTTTTTACATTATTTATTATTTTCAATTTGACATGTTTGATCTTTCTTTTCTTTACGTATAATTAATCAAAAAATTTCTATGTAAATATAAAGAAAATATACAAATCATAATTACAATAACTATTAATATTATGAATATTAATACTAATTTTGCTGATTATTGATATGACCAATAATTAAACTAGTTATCCAGTTTAAGCCTGACATCAATTTCTAAAAATATTTATCTATTTCGCATGGATCAATTATATTATAAAGATTCCTTTTTTTTAAAAATGCCTCTTTATCATATATATCAGTAAATTCAAAACATCTATATTCCATACTTTTAACGTATTCTCCGCCTGTAATTGCTATATCATCCATTTTTCTAAACAAACTTTCGCCTAAAACAAAATAACCATTATCTTGTTTTACAAATTCTATACATTGTAATTTAGGAAAAAAGGTTTTTAATGTCGTTTCAACATTATGATCTGGACATTCGCATAACAAAACTTTACTTTCATTACTAAATGAGATAATTTTTAATTTCTGAATGAGTTTTCTTTTGTTTGGGGAAATTTGCTTATAATATATAGAAAAATCTAATTTATTTTCATACATAGTTATAATTTCTTCTTTTTCAATTTCATTTCGAATATCATCTAATCCATCTATTGTTGTTTTTAGGGTTTCAAAAATCTTATTTTGATTAGAAATTATTTGATCATATTTTTTTCTATTTTCAGACATTACCCATGCTATTATTGAATAAAGGATAAGTCTTTTTTGATCAGAATATTTATAAGCCATCAATTCTTCATATGAAAGTTGATAACCTTTCTTTTTATAGTACTCTACTCTTATTTTATAAACGACTAAATTCACTATACATATAATAAATGCTAATATTGGTGGAATTACAACTTCAATAATAAAGAATATGTTTTCATAACTACCATTATCTGATTCTAATGGATTAGGTAATACTTTAATAGCAAACAAGAATGAAACAAAAATATAAAGAAACGTAAGAATTTTTTCAATCACACTTATTATACATGAAATAAATTGACCAGGAATTTTATTATTATGGTCTATAAGCCATATTCCAGGATCAAATTTTTTTGAATACAGATTATTACATATTTGGTTTAATTTCAAAGCCCAATTAAGGTCTTTTGATGACAACTGAGAATCACCAAGTATAATATGATTCTGCAAATTAATAGGTATTTGCTCATCTTCAACAAAAATTGAATCCATATATGTCACAACTGTATGAATTACATTCTTGACATTATCACTTGCAAATTCACTTAACTTATTTAGCTCTTTCTGAGCTTCATTTTTTGTCATTTTTACTCTCCTTTCTTCTTTTTTAAATGTTTGTATTTAACCTTTTATTTCTTTTTTTATCTGGAATAATATTTTCTGCAGCTTTAATTATCTCATCGATACTTTCCTTGTTTTCTGGAACCCCTTTAACAAACCTTAAGTTGCTTTCATGAATATCCAAATAATCTAAATCTTCATCTAACTTTATTATTTCACTTGTTCCACTAACAGCGTCATATATTAAATCTTTCAACATCGTTACTGCTAATTCTCTTAACTCTGGTAAATATCTAATACTATTTGAAGCAGTCATTAATGGTCTTTCATGAATTGCTCGCCAAACCTTTTTATAATCACCTGAATTAATGGCTGATCTTGCAGCTCCAATAGCTGCTTCAAACACTTTAATAATTGCCATAAATTTTTCAATATTAGCTTCTTTTCCTTTTTTGTCTGCTTCACCATTGGGAATATAAGCTTTTTCTTTTTCTAAGCGATGTTCATATAATTTACAAATATCTTCCAAAAGCAAAAATTCCACAAAAGCTTCTCTATCAATTATTGATATTCTTTCATTTCTATACCTTGGATCATTTATAATGAGTTCTTTCACATAAACTACTCGTTCTCTGTGTGAACGAATAAATTTTTCATTTTTCAATTTGACTCCTCCCTTCATTTAATTAGATTTTTTTGCATTTTATCAAAAATTGTCGAAAAATGTTATATTACTATATATAATAACATAGTTTATCAAATTACAAACATAGTTATAGTCCATTTCTTAAATTTCTAATAAAAATTTATAATTTTTTGATGATAAGTAATATATAATATTTTACTTATTAATAATATTATATAATTTTTTTCACCTAAGTTCTTTCATTTTCACGGATTTTACTGAAAATAGATAAAAAATTACAATTAAATTCAATTTTTTAAAATTTTTTTGTAAAAAAACAGCCAGTAAAAATCTACTGACTGCTTATATTTTAAATCACTTTTATCTTATTCTTCTGTAACATTTGGTAAAGTTAAATCATTTTCATTATAGTTATTTAATAATACACTATATGATACATAATAACTAATGCCATATACAGGACTTGATTTAATTTCAACTGCCACAATTACACTTACAATTTTATTGTTTACAACTTTGATTTTGAAAGTAGTAACATCATAAGTTAATAATCCTTCCATTGGATCATAACCAAACATTTCACAGAATAATTGTGATCTATATTCTTTCTTTACAACAAAATATCCATCATTACCTGGTTCTAACATATTAATCTTTAATGATTTAATATCAAAATAATCGATAATCATTGCATCCATTAATTCTTCTAATGAACCATTTTCTTTTATCCAAATACCATTTTCATCTTCAACATATACATTAAACATATCAATATTCTTTTCATCTTTTCCTAAATATTCAATGTAATATGTTGTTACATTTTCACCTTCCATAAGATCTACACGAGCAATATTACCATCAATAGTATAACTTACTGTATATAGTTCTTCACCAATTGGTGAATCTGCATAGCATTGTAATGTATATGAATAATTATTAAATAAATCTTCAATAGCTTTTTCTAACGCTTCTTGTTCAACTGTTCCTTCTTCTTTATTCATATCATCTAGTGGAGGACGTTCTGTACCATCAACTAAAGAACCATCTGTTGGTACTGTAAATACTTCACCTTTACCAAAAGAGATTGTTAAATCATAATCATCAAATTGAACAATAACTTCTGCTATATGACCAGCTTCATCTAAACGGAAAGCAAATCTTGTAAATAAATCTTCATCATCCGTAGTTATTTCAATACATTGTCCATTAAATACAAGATATCCACCAAAGAAGAAAGCAAATACTGTCGATTTCCAATCAGGAAGACATTCATAACATCCTGTTTTTTCATCATATTCAAAGAACATACTAAAGAATACATCCATGTTACTTACAACTTCATGGTTGAATAAATTATGGTATGGTAATGGAATTGAAACAAATGATTCTTGCATATATTTATATGCCCCATTAACTTCACCCATAAAGCCATTTGGTGTCAAATAATAAATTTTACCATCAGGCATTACGTATTTTCTATAATAAACAGATTCTTCTGAAGATAAATAATCATCATTATAAATCATGATTGATTCTGTTTGATCACCTTTAGTAATTTGATAATTCATTGAATAGAATCCATCTTTTGTCTTTTCAAATAAAGCAAGATCTAATGGATCTACTATTGCATTAAGACCATAATGTTCTATTTGTCCATAATCACTAAAGAAATATTCAACTTGCCATTTATTAGTAATAGTAGTTCCACCCATACTAAATACTTGGTTAAATCTAACACCAACATACTCAACTCTTTGGTTAACTACTTTAAGTTTTACATCTTCAACAGTAACAACATAGAAATCATAATAACCTAATTCACCAAAGAAACTAGTAGCAAATGTTTCCATGTAACCTGCTTTAGGTACAAAATAACCATCTTTAGCTTCAAAATTTTCACTCTTATATTTACTAAAATCAGTATTAACACTATAACGATATTGTTGAGCTCTACTTGGAGTCATTATTGCATGGAAACCAATATCAATCCATCTAAAGTTTAATATATAATATAAATTCATTGATGGTACATAACATGATATTACTTCTTCACCAGTTGCTGGATTATAAGAATAGATTTCATCTTGACAAACTTCATAATAATATCTATTTCTTTCATAATCTGTTTCAGTACCTTCATCAATATCATTGATAAATGTACTGTATGCTTCATAACAATCTACGGCAACATTATCCATTGGTGCTTGGAATGCTTTATCTAAATCTTCAAGACTTTGACTACCTTCTGTATCAGATTGGGCATCTAATCCGGGAACTTCATAATTCCAATGAGAATATAAGCTTGGCATAGTAAATTCAGTTAAAGGTTTAAATTCAAGACGGACTGTTAAATCATTAACACCATCAACATCTTTACCTGTAAATTCAATATATTCAACTCTATTTTCATTTAATGATAATAATATTGAAGTATATGAACCAAATCTTTCAGCTTGTCTATCACCTGTTACAATATACCCACCAATTAATGAATTAGCTACATAACTAATATATTCTTTTTTACATTCATATAACTTAGCTGTTTGGTTATATGTGAATGCATTAGAATAACGTATTAAATTATTATTTTCATCCCTAAATTTGAAGCTCATTTGGATATTTGGTACACCTAAATTAAAAACATCTCTTACTTCTATTTCTTCATCCCAATAACCAAAATCATTAACATATTGACGAATATATACTAAATATAATTGGTTATTATATTGAATATATTGTGAAGCTAAATATGCTGGATGTTCTTTATATTGATATTCAATTAATCCATTTTGAACATTCATATTAAGTTTATATGATTTATTTTGTTTTTCAGATCTATAAGTTAAACCAAATCTATTAGTATAACCTAGGAAAGCAAAAGCACGATCAATTGATGTTACATATGATGTATCAGGCATTTCAAGTTCACATTTATCAATATCACGTATTTCAAATTTCATTGTTGCATAAAGTTCTTCACCAGTTTCATCAACATATTTAAATCTACCTGCTATATGATAAAAACAATCATTATAAACTTTTAATTTTATTCCTTCACAGGAAATGTTTGCTTCAGGAATTTGACCAAAATCAATTCCTGTTGTGTAATAAAAGAAATGACCAAAAACAACATAAAGAATTGCTAATTCATATCCTTCAATAGGAATAAAATAACCATCTTCACCTACTTCGAAATAATTAGAATTTAATTGTAATAATGTACTTAATTCTAAAGATAATAAATATCTTTCTAATTCATCTTCACTATAGAAATCATAATCTTCACTACCATTTTCCATTGGAACTGTTAAATAAGCATTTGCTTGAGCATCCCATGTACGAATATAACTAAAACCATTATATGTCGTTTTACATACAGTTGGTGTTTTAATATATTCTAATTCTGTATAATCATGATCATATTTGTTGATTAAATCAATACTTCCTGTTATTTTCATATTATCATATGAATGAGCAAAAGCATTGTCTAATCCTTCAATACTTGTATTACCTCTTCTATTAGTTTCATCATCTAATGTTGGAAGAAAATCATTAAAATCAATATCAACAACATTTACTTCAAAATTGCTTTTATTATAATTAATAACAGAAATTACAAATGTTTGTTTTGCACCATTTTCTTCATATGAAACAGTGATTTCATTAACAATTTGATCCATACTTAAAGTAATAGATATATTGGTATATTCACTTCCATCAACATTTAATAATTTGTTTAAAACGGAAACTAATGAAGATTCTTTTACTTTATAATTACCTTCCGATACAAATTCAAAATCATTAGCATCTAAAGCAATAATTGATGTATAGTAATTATATAAATCACCATTATCAATATTTGTACGACGATAATTATCTTTATATGGAACTAATTTATAATAATCATCATCTATACGATCATAACCATAATATACTGTTTCATCATCTTCAATTGTTTTCACAAGATTACGATAAAAACTAATTGTATTTTCACCATTATGTTCTATTTTTAATGAATAATTTGTATATGGTTGAACTAATGCAGTTCTTAAAGCTGTCAATCCATCAACAACAACAACTTGAATTGTTTTTTTATAAGTAACATCTTGATGAACATATGTTAATGTTGCTTGATAAACACCTGGTGTTGTTGATAATACTTTTGATGAATCAATCATATTATCTTCAATTGTTACATTAGTGTCATTTACTTTAATAAAAAATGCTTCTTTTAATAATTGTAATAAAGTAGTTGATGTAATATTTTCTTCAACATAAAAACTAATATCAGTTCCACCCACTTCAACAGTATCTAAGACAACAGGTGCTAAAACTGTAATTTTTACATCTAATTTATATGTTTGTCCTTGATATTCAAAAGTACATGTTATAACATGATCACCAACTACATTTGTATCAACAGTTCCTGTTATCATATCAAGTGTTGTTGGTACAACAGCATCATTAATTTTAATTTGGAAATAATTTGTTAGAGGAGGAACATCTGATCCATATTCTAGGGTTGTCGATTGAGTTGTTTGAGTTATTTCCACTTTATCAACAACTTCTTTAGCTATAACTTCAATATTTATACTTAAATCATATGTTTTTTCTTTATAAACATAACTACATTTAATTGTATAATTACCTGGTTTAGTTGTATCAACAGTTCCTTCAATCATATCCATAGTAACAGGTATTTCTTCTTCATTTACTTCTATTTTAAAATACTTACTTGGATTAACTTCATCACCTACATATACTGTTGTTGCTTCATCTGTTTGGGTTATTTTCACAGATGTTTTATCACATGCTACTAATATAAATGCAACTAAGAAACATAAGCATAGTAGGACAATTTTTTGCAATTTTTTCATAATACCCTTCTTCCTTGTATAATGTATTTTCTTTAAAAATTGGGATAGTACTTGTCACTATCCCAATTAATTTTACTCTGTAACACGTGTGTATTTTTCTGAATCTCCGTAACAAGTTAAAGTTAATGTATTACCATCAGCACTTAAAGTTACGTCATAATCATCATCAATATAATCAGTGAAAGTAAGTTTATTACCATCTGAAGACATTTCATATGTATAAGTATGACCTTCATATGTTATTTTATCTTCGGTAATAATAATAGTATTAGAGCCTTGTTTATATGTACCAACAAATTTGTTTGTTGACTCTCCTTCTTTTAATACATTTACTTCAACTGTACATTCATATGGTTTATCATCAACTGTATAAGTTAAAGTGACATTATATTTACCTTCAGTTGTAAATTGAACTAATTCAGTGTTAATCCATTCAGCTTGAACAGGGACATTTTTACCATCAACTGTAATTTGGAATAACTTTGTGAAATTAAATTCAGTATCACCATATTGAATATTTTTGGAAGCATCAGTTTCAGTAATAACAACTTCTTTTTCTTTTACAGTGAATTTAATAGTTTTTGTATAAGTTTTTTCTTCAAATTCATAAGTTAATGTAACATCGTATGTTCCTGCTTTACCAAATTGAACAGCTTCAGCATTAATCATATCATCAGTTATTTCAACATCTTCACCATCAACTGTAATTTTAAATAAAGTCTTAAAATCAAATGATGTAGTACTACCAGAAACTTCTTTAGCAACATCAGTTTCCGCAACATTAACAATCTTAGTTGATGGATCAACTACTTCTACTTCTCTTGAACCAGTAAATTTTTGACCAAATACATAAATAGTAATTGTTACTTGATATGTTCCAAGTTTATCAACTTGAACAGCTGATGAATCAATAATAGCACTAGCTAAACCAGTTCCTTTATAATTTGTTGCTGTTGCTTTTTCATCTTCTTTAACACTTACAACAAATAATGATTTGTAATCAAATGATGTATCATTTTGTTTAATTTTATCTGCTGTATCAGAATCTTTAATTTCAACAACAGGACTAATTTTTACGAATTCCCAACCTTCTGATACATAAAAATCTGATTTAATTTCTTTAGTAACAGTAAGTTTATTTTCGCCAATTTCCATTTCGTATGAATTACCTTTAGCATCTAAAGTAGTAAGTTTATTACCTTCTACTGTATATGTACCAATGACATATTGAGAACTTGTTGCTAAATTATTTGCTCTATTGAATATTAATATACCATAACCTGTGAAATTAAAGTATGCCATATTATATGCTCCAGTAGAATCATGATAATAAATACCTTCAAATTGATCTTTCTCTACAACTGTTGCAGTTTTTGCAGCAATATCAATTGTATAAACTAACATTTCATCTTCAGTTTCAACTAAAATTTTATTACTAATTACTTTATATGTACCATTTTTAGAATCACTTGTATATGTTCCAAATCCATCTAAAGTAAATGATTCTTCACCTACTTTATATGTATTTTTTTCAGCAGATGATAATGTATAAGCTGTAGCTGAAGTAAATTTAACTAATTTAATTTCAACACCATTTTGTTTTAAACTTACCATTTGTCCTGCAGCAATATCTCCTTCAACTTCAACAACTCCATATTGGGTTGTATTATCTTGTAAGATATAAACTGTTTCATCATTTACTGTAAATTTATTCATGTATGAATCTGTTCCAGTATAAACTGTATCTAATGTAGCATCTTTTATAAAGCAATAATAATCGCTATATGTACTAGATGAAGAAGTTTTATGTACTAATAAAACACCATCTTTTACAGTTCCAGTATATTGATATGATGCACTTGAAGTTGTAACATTAATAGTTTTATTAATATCATTATATTCAAATGTACCTTCATATTTTGTTACACTTGTACCTGAAACATATGTTACAGCAGCTGTTCCATCAGCAAATAATTCTAAAGCATATTGGAATTTAACTTCACTAGATTTATGTGTACTTCTTGCATATTTACCAACAATTGGACTATCTTTATATGGTAAAACATAAATTTCAACTTGTAATTCATATGTGTATGTTTCATCATTGACTGTATAAGTTAATGTAACTGTATAGAAACCAGCTTCACCAAATTTAACTGTTGATTTAATCATTTCATCAGTTATTTCAACATTTTCACCATTATATGAAAGTTTGAAATATTGTTTGAAATCATGTTCTGTTTCAGAATCTAATAAACGAACTAATTCTTCTGTTACTTCAAGATATGCTTTATATTTTTCAACTTTATAGAAAGTAACATCTTCACTTAAAACTTTACCTGATAATATATTACCTAATTGTGTTTTAGTTAATACAATAGTTCCATATTTATCACTAAAACTACTTTGTGGATCTTCAAATACGATTGTAATTGCATCTTCAGTACTTGTATAAATACCATAAGTAGGAGATGTATAACTCTTTTCAATTGAAGCAATTCCACATCCATTTAATTTTAATGTATATTTTACATCATCTTCATTTTCATTATCAACGAAATCACCACTGAAGCCATCATATTCAACAACACTATATGTTTTATCAGTAATCTTTAATGTTTTTTCACCTTCAGTTGTTTTAACAACGAAATATTCTTTAACAACAATATATGTACCTTTAATTGAACCAGTTAATGTACCAAATCCATCAGCTACGATACTATCTTCACCAGATGTATAAGTACCACGTTCTTCGGTTGGTAATTGACCTGTTGCGGAAGTATCAGATGCATAAGATATTTTCACAATACAAATTTCATCACCATCTTTTGTAATAGTAACAACATTATCTTTAGTGAATAAATCTTTATCAGCTTGAACTTCACCATAATATGTCTCTTTTGCCATAGCTACTTTGATTGTTGATGAATTATAATTAAATTCATAAACATATATTGAAGCAGGTGAACCAATTGTTAATGTTTTAATATCTGTTGCACCCTTGACAAATAAACAATATGAATTTAATGAAACATCTTTCGCAAACAAAATACCTTTTTCATCAACTGTAACTTCAAATGTTTTAGAAGAAGATGAAGCTTTTAAAGTAATGGTAATTTTCTTTGTTTGTTCATCTTGTGTCCATGTACCTTCATAAGTTGTACTACCTGCTTTATATGTTGCAGCATTCTTTTCCGATAAAGTTAATGTATAACTAGTTAAATCTAAACGAGAATATGTACCTTGTAAAGAAATATCGCCTTCAACAGCTTTTGCTTTTACTGTAACGCTAATAGTTTTTGTATATTCTTTTTCATCAACAGTATATGTTAATGTTACTTCATAACTACCTGCAACATCAAATTTAACTTTTGATGAATCAATCATTTCTTCTGTTACAGTAACATCTTTACCATCTACTGTAATTTTAAATAATTTTGTGAAATCAAATTCTGTATCACCATTTTCAATTTCTTTAGATGCATTAGTTTCGGAAATGATGACATTTTTATCAACAACTTCACCTTCTGCTAAAACTGTTACTTCAATTTCTTTAGTAAATTCTTGACCATCTAATTGGGCACATTTATAGACAAGAGTTACTTTATATGTACCTGAAGTTGTGAAATTAACTAAAGATACATCAATCCATTCTTTCTTAACTGTTTTTGTCATTCCATCTTCCCAAATATTGAATAACTTTGTGAAATCAAAGTTTGTATCTCCATAAGGGATATTAGTATCAGCATCAGTTTGAGTTATATCTACTTCAATTTCATAATGTGTACCAGTTTTTTGCCATACTGTTCCATCTTGTTTTCTAACAAGACCATTACCATATGATCTAAATGTATAATAATGATTAATTCCATCAATTGTTGCTGTTAAATCTCTACCATCTAATACATAAGTATAGAAACTTGGAGATAACATTTCATCTTGTGGATCAGTAAACATACCTCCCCAACCATCAATGGTAATTACAATAGAACCATCATTACGATATTCACCTTGGTGACCATCTTGTTCAGCAAGTTCAAATGTCATCTCATCAACATTTAATGCTAATCCAACACTTCCTGCTTTAGTTTTTACAACAACACGATTAAATGGTGTTGAATAATATTCACAAGATTCGCCATTATATGTTGCTTTACCAAATCCATCAATAATTAATACACTATCACCTTTATTGTAAGTTCCTGCAGTTGCTTCAATAATCTCTAAACGAGTATTTAAGCTACTTGCTCTTTGAACTACTGTAATTAATTTACCTTCAGTATCGTATAAATGAATATATACTTCTGGAGCAATAACATCTTCAGTTGTAACAACATAGCCATTAGCATAATAAATGAATGTCATTATATTGTTATAAATTGTAAGATATGCAACACCTTGTTTATAATATTGTTCTTGGTATTCATGTTCATTTTCTCTAACGAATATTCTTAAACTTCCTACATCATCTGGACGATCTAGATTAACAGCAAATAATACACCATCTTGTATAACTGTTACATCATAAGAGAATACACTACATTTGATATGGATAATATTTGGATTTTCTTCATCAAATTTCCATGTTCCCATATAATTTGTAAAGTATCTTGCAGTACCATCAGTCCATAAAGTTAAATTTGTTTTAGTTCCTGAAGTATCATATGAAACAAATTTTCCAATGTATGGTAGATTATCAGGATTTTCAGGTAACTCTTCCGGTTTTTGTGGTTCTGGTAATTTATCTGTCTTTGTGTATTGTACAGTACCATCACTGCCATAAATATCTGTCCATGTAACGCCTTTAGCATTCTTATAGATAGAATAATCGCCATCGTTAACATCAAGATATGTTACGTTATTTTCATCTTGTTTAATTACATAATCAAATTCTTCTTCTTTACTTGAAATTCTTTTAACTGTACCAGCACCAAAAAGATCATTACTAATTACAAGATAAACTCCCATATAAACATATATTCCCGCAAATTCATTATTTGCATCTTCTGATGCTGATGGATCTTCAATTGTTGTTGTGCCAACAGCTGTGAAGTACATCTTGTAAGATGATTCACTACCTTGAATATCAATTTCAGTGATAACACCTTCATTAACTTTAACTTGCATATCAACAATTGTTTCAGTTTGATATGGTGCTACTAAAAATTCATATTTTTCAATAGCCATTTTCTTTAATGTATAAACATCATCTTTAAAATTAAAATCAGTTGGAGTTATTTTTAAATCATACATATAAGGAGCATATGTATATGTCCAAAGATTTGTAAATAATGTTGTTTGTAATTCCCATTTATCAGAACTATTCTTTTTATAATATTTTGTAGGTGAACCATTTTGTAAAATAAATAATGCTTCGCCATATGAACCTAAATTAGCATGTAAAATAGTTTCTGTTCTTTCAATTACTTCCGTACTTTCTTCATCAATTTGGATTGTTAATGTATAATTTGTATAATTTTTTTCTGAAGCTGTTTTTAAAGCTTGTAATTGTTCTGTTGTTGCTCCAGCTTTAACTGTAACATTAACTGTCTTTGTATAATTTTTACCATCAACTGTATAATTTAAAGTAACAGGATATGTATTTGCTACATCAAATCTTACAAGACTAATGTCAATCATTTCTTTTGTTACAGTAACATTTTCTCCATCTACTGTAATAGTAAATAATTTAGTGAAATCAAATGTATTATCACCATTTTCAATTTCTTTAGATACACTTGTTTCAGCTAATTCAACAACTTTTCCAGTCACTTCTTCTGCTTTAACTGTAACAGTAATTGTCTTAGTATAATCTTTTCCATCTACTGTATATGTTAATGTTACTTCATAACTTCCTGCAACATTAAATTGAACTTTAGATGAATCAATCATTTCTTTTGTTACAGTAACATTTTCTCCATCTACGGTAATAGTAAACAATTTAGTAAAATCAAATGTATTATCTCCATTTTCAATTTCTTTAGATACACTTGTTTCACTAATAACTACTACTTTTTCTGTAGCTACTTTTTCTTTAACTGTAACATTAACTGTCTTTGTATAATCTTTTCCATCTACTGTATATGTTAATGTTACTTCATAACTTCCTGCAACATTAAATTGAACTTTTGATGAATCAATCATTTCTTTTGTTACAGTAACATTTTCTCCATCTACGGTAATAGTAAATAATTTAGTAAAATCAAATGTATTATCTCCATTTTCAATTTCTTTAGATACACTTGTTTCATTAATAACTACTACTTTTTCTGTTGCAGCTTTTGCAACAACATTTAAAGTTGCATCTTTTGTATATGTTGTTTCATACTCTTTATCGCCTACTGTTCGATCAACAATAGATGCTGATAATTTAACAGTGTATGAACCTACTTCGTCTAATTTAACATCAGATGCGTCAATCATTTCATTTGTTACTGGATAATTTTCCCCATCAACAGTAATCTTAAACATTTCTGTATAATCAAAAGATTGAGCACCGACTTCAACTGTGTTCTTTTCTGTAATTGTAATTTCTACTGTTTTCTTAACTTCTTTTTCTTTATTTCCATCACATCCTACAACAAGGAATAGAAAAGTGAATGTTAAAAAGATAGCAAAAACTTTTTTAATCATACGTGTCATACGTGTTTATTTCCTCCCTAAAATACTATAATAATATTATACAACTTATTGTTTTATATGTTAATTGTTTTTTAATGAAAACGCTTGTTTTTAATTTAAAATTTAATACTTTTTTAAAATAAAAAAGGATCAAAACTAATTTAGATTTTAACCTTTTAGTTTTTAATCCTTTTGATTTTATAAACAAAATCTTCCTATAATTTTATTCATTAGTATTAAATATAATTTTTAAAGCATTTTTTTCAAGTCGTGAAACTTGAGCTTGTGATATGCCAATTTCTTCCGCAATCTCCATTTGTGTTTTATCTAAGAAATATCTTTTATTAATAATATCTTTTTCTCGATCATTTAATTTTTTAATTCCTTGACGAATTGTTAATTCTAATACTTTTTTATCTTCTGATTGATTATCATCACCAATTTGATCTATCAAATATATTTCATCAGTACCATTGTTATAAATAGGTGTATAAATAGATATTGGATCTTGAATAGCTTCAAGGGCAATAATAACATCTAAAGAATCTACTTCAATAGCCTCCGCAATTTCTTCAATTGTTGGTTCTTTTTGTTTTTCCTGAATATAATTTTCTTTAAATTGTAATGCTTTATATGCCGTATCTTTTAATGATCTTGAGACACGAACAGCTGAATTATCTCGTAAATAACGGCGAATTTCTCCAATAATCATTGGTACAGCATACGTTGAAAAACGAACACCATGAGATAAATCAAAATTATCAATAGCTTTTAATAATCCTAAACATCCTACTTGAAATAAATCATCAAGATTTTCTCTTCTATTAGAAAATTTTTTAATAACACTTAAAACAAGTTTTAAGTTTCCATAAACTAATTCTTCTCTTGCTCTTTCATCTCCTTGATGCGAAAGAGGCAATAATTCCATTATTCTTTCATTACTAATCGTTACTAAATCTGAAGTATTTACGCCTGTAATTTCCACACGATTTCGCATACTTAAACACCTCCACTATGTATATGATGGTGCTATTTTGTTATTTTTATGCAAAATCATAAAAATTAAATTATGATATTTCTACTTTATCAGAAATAAAATAGCGAATTTTATCAATGATTTTCTTTTCTAGTCTTGATATGTAAGATTGTGATATCCCTAAGAAATCAGCCACTTCTTTTTGTGTCATTTCATCCTTACCAAATAAACCATATCTCATAGAAATAATTTCTCTTTCTCTTGATGTCAATGAATATAAAGCTTTATATAATTTTTTATGATCTTCTTCTTCAGTCATTTTATCTAATGCTTGGTGGTCATCTGAAGATAATATATCTGCAAGCACCATTTCATTTCCTTCACTATCAACATTTAATATTTCATCTAAACTTACTTCTTGACGAATTCTTTGTGTTTTTCTTAAATGCATTAAAATTTCATTTTCAATACATCTTGAGGCATAAGTAGCTAATTTAATATTCTTTTCCATCTTAAATGTTTGTACACCTTTTATTAAACCCATTGAACCAATACTAATCAAATCTTCAATATTAATTTTTGTTGATTCAAATTTTTTTGCAATATAAACAACTAAACGTAAATTATGAGTTATTAAAGTATTTCTTGCTTCAATATCTCCATCTTTTGATAAAAGTAATAATCTTTCTTCTTCTTCATCAGATAGAGGTGGTGGTAAAATATTGGTACTATTTACATAATAACAATCATTTCCAAAAATAAAATCAATCAACTTTCTTAAAAATTTAAACATGTCTCCTCCTACACAAATAAATTAACATTTAATAAACAATCACAACTTAAATCAGTAAAAGCAATTAAAACATCTTTATGTAATTTAATTTTATCAACACAAATAATAAAATCATTAGGATTAAAACATTCAATTGCAATAGTTCCACCAACAGTTCTAACATAAACTAAACCAACAGACTTTAATTGTTTATTGAAATATTTTTTATTAACAAAAATAATTGGTTTACCCATTGACATACTTTTATTTCCCGTATCAACAAATCCATTTAATTTAATATTTTTGTTTAAACAAACAATAATAACTTCATAATAATAATTTAATGTATTGGTTATTAATCTTTTTTGATTTTGGAATAAAAATAAAAATAATATCAATAAAATACCCAAGAACAAAAAAAGTCCTTGCATGTGAAAGCTTTGGACAATACCTATTAATGATAATTCTAAACAATAATAAATAGATGTTTGAATAAAATATTTTCTAGGATTTGCCAAACGAAAAGAAATTAAAACTAAAATCATTCCTCCTAATATTTTAAATAAATTATAAAAAAAGACATTAAGTAGGAATGCGAAAAGAAATAAAGTGCTAACAACTGAAGAAATTATAATCCTAATAAATATTTTTTTAGTTATTTTATCATTAAATAATAAGTAAATAAAAGAAATAAAAATAAAATTAATAAAAAAATTAGTGATAAAAACTAAATCAATATAAATAACCATGATAATTATCCTCAGTATCGAAAATTATACTAAATCTAAAATAAAAAAAATGTCACTTTAACTTGTGACATTTTATTATTATTTAAATTTACTACCAAGCCATGGAATTGGTTCGCCTGGTTTCTTTTTAATTTTTGTTTTATTTATTTCATCCGTTTCTTCCATTGAACCTTTTGGAACAAAATTAGGTGTTGCTGGTGTTTCAGGTAGTTTTGTACCTTTTATTAATGCTTCTTGTTCAGGATTACTGTCAAATCCTGTAGCAATTACTGTAACGATTAATTCACCTTGTAAATCTACATTAAAGCCAGCACCAATTACAATATCAATATCAGAACTTGATGCTCCTCTGATTTCATTAGCAACATTTATTACTTCAGCCATTGTAATATCAATATCACTTGTAATGAAGACAATGGCATCAGTTGCCCCATTGATATCAATTTCAAGTAACGGACTACGTATAGCTTTACGAGCAGCTTCAATAGCACGGTTTGGACCTGATGCAATACCAATACCCATTAAGGCAGTTCCTTTGTTTTTCATAACGTTTTTAACATCGGCAAAGTCAACATTAATTAAACCTGGAACATTTAATATTTCCGCAAGTCCTTGAACACCACGACGTAAAACATTATCTGCTTCACGGAAAGCTTCTAACATTGTTAAATTACTTTGAGCGATATCAACCAATTTATCATTAGGAACAACAATTAATGTATCAACATATGGTTTTAAAGCAGCAAGACCTTGTGTTGCTTGTAATATACGTTTACGACCTTCAAAAGAAAATGGTTTTGTAACAATACCAACTGTTAAACATCCAAGTTCTTTGGCGATTTTCGCAACAACTGGTGAAGCACCTGTACCTGTTCCTCCACCCATACCTGCAGTGATAAATACCATATCACTACCTTTAAGTATTTCACGAATGTCATCAGAAGATTCTTCAGCTGCTTGACGGCCAATTTCAGGATCAGCACCTGCTCCTAATCCTCTTGTTAATAATTTACCTATTTGTAATCGTGTATCTGCTTTCGCAAGACGTAACACTTGAGCATCGGTATTGATGACAACAAAATCGACGCCTTTTACGTCGTTTTCAATCATACGGTTAACGGCATTTCCACCACCACCACCTATACCTACTACTCTTAAGACTGGTTGTTCTCTAAATGAATCTTGTTCCATCATGATACCTCCATTAGATAAATACTTTCTCTAATTATATCACACATTTGTGTAAAAATAAATATGTTTTTTATTTTTTTACTTTATTTTTTAAAAGTTGACAAAAACCCACTCACAGTCAAGAAAGACATTAAATCTATTTTTTACTTCATTTTGAATGTGTTTTATTAGTAATAACATGTCATTACTAGTTGCATTTCCTAAATTTATTAAAAAATTAGCATGTTTATTAGATACTTGCGCATCACCAATTCGATATCCTCGGCAACCAACAGAATCAATCATTTGCCATGTTGAAAAGGGAACAATATTTTTAAATGTACATCCCCCATTTTTTTCTTTTAATGGTTGTTTCTCTTTTCTATTTTTTATTTTTTTATTAACTTCTAATAATATTTCTTTTTCATTTTTTGCTTCTAAAATAAATGAAGCATATAAAACAATTAAATGTTCTTTTTGGATTATTGATTTACGATATTTAAAATCCATATTATCCTTTTTAATATTTATAATATTTCCATCTTTATTTAAACACCAAGCTTCAATAAAATTATCACTAATTTCTTTACCATATGCACCAGCATTCATTGTAACTAAACCACCTATTGTTGCAGGGATTCCACTTAAATATTCCATTCCGCCATATCCTTTTTTAGCTAATGAATAAATTAATGATGAAATTAATACTCCACTTGATGCAATTAAATTATTACCAATCAATATATATTGAATATCTATTTTTTTTAAACAAACAACTATACCAACAAATGGTTTATCACTAGCTAAGACGTTACTACCATTACCTAAAATAAATAATGGAAATAATTTATTATTAGTATTATTTATATAAAAATCATAAAATGTTAAAAAGTTTTTGATAGAATTAGGATAATATAATAAGCAAATATTTCCTCCTATTCCTAATGTTGTAACTTCTTTAAAAGATGTATTTTCAAAAATTTCTCCTAAATTATGATCTTTAATATAATTAATATATTCCATCATAATTCATTTTCCACTTCCATAATAAAATTATCAAAATTATATTTTTGTAATAATCTATTTAAATTATCAATTATCATTTTTCTTTCATGATAATTTTGATGAAGTAAATCAATCATATCTAATAAATTTTCTTCATTTAGTTCTTTTTCTAAAATCATTTTTGCGGCATTTTCATTCACAAAATATAAAGCATTTTTTTCTTGATGATTATTTGTAACATTAGGAGACGGAATAAATATTGTAACTTTTTTTAAAGCTAATATTTCACTCATTGTGGTAGCACCACTACGGGAAATTATTAAACTTGCTTGTGATAAATAATCAATTAAGTGATTGGTGAAGGGAATTATATTAATTAATGAATGTTTTAATATTTCATCTTTATTTTCATTATAATACTTATTTCCTGTAATTAATGTTATATTGTATCCTTTATTAACTAATTTTTTATCTATTGACAAAATAATATCATTTATTTTTTTACTACCTCTACTCCCACCAACAATAACAATTGTTTTATCTTTTTCGCTTATATTAGGAAATTTTCTTTGTATTTCGTATGTTCTTGGATTACCAACAATTTTCATTTTAGAATTATTTTTTAATTCTTCAACTGGAAATGATAATAAACCTTTATTTATTTTATTTTTTACCATTTTATTTGATAATCCTAATATAACATTTTGTTCATGAAAAATTGTTTTAATTTTAATATCAATTGCTGCTTTTAATACAACACCACTTATATAACCACCCATTCCTATCACTAAATCAATTTGCCACTTTTTTAAAAGATTTTTAATTATATTTTTACCTTTAAAATATAAATAAAGTGTTTTAATATTTTTTATTGATAAACTTCTTTTTAATCCTTGCATTTCTAAATAATATTGTTCTTTAAAAAAAGAAATTGATTTTAAAAAATCTTTTTCTAAACCATTTTTACTACCAATAAAATATAATTCATATCCTTTTTCTTGCAAAATATGAGCAATAGGCAAAATAGGATAAATATGTCCTAATGTTCCTCCACCAACAAATACTAGTTTTTTATTTCTTTTATTCATATAATTTTATCACCTTGTATCATAATTTTGATATTTACTAATACTAACTAATATTCCTAAACTTAGGATTGTTAATAATAATGATGAACCACCATAACTAAATAAAGGAAGAGTTATTCCTGTTACAGGTAACAAACCAATAACAACACCAACATTGATAAATACTTGGACAGCTAAACTAATAGAGATACCAATAGCAACGAATTGTAAGAAATAATCATCAACACTAAAGCCAATTTTCATTCCTCGATAAATAATAAAGAAATAAAATGATAAAACAATTAATCCACCCAATAAACCAAATTCTTCAACAATTATAGCAAAAATAAAATCATTTTGTGGTTCAGGAAGAAAAAAATGTTTTTGAATTGATTGATTATATCCATGGCCAAATAAACCACCAGGAGTAATGGCAAATAATGATTGAATTCCTTGAAAGCCACTTCCTAATGGATCATTCCATGGGTTTAAATAAGCTGTTATTCTTTCCATACGATAAGGGGCACTTAATATTAATATCACTATTCCAACAATCCCTAATAAGGCAAGAACTATAAAATATTTCAATTTAGCTCCACCAATAAATAATAATACAATGCATGATAATAATAATACTAATCCAGTTCCAAAATCAGGTTGTAATAATATTAATAAAAATATTCCTAATATAAATAAAAGTAAAAAAATAAATGTCTTTATTTCTTTTGCTTCTTCATAATGTTCACTTAAATATTTTGCTAATAATAATATTAAACCTAATTTCATGAATTCAGATGGTTGAATGGAAAAGTTGCCAATGCCAATCCAACTTCTTGCTCCTCCTCTTACCATGCCTATTCCAGGAATTAAAACAATAATTAACAAAATTAAACAAATAATAAATAATATATTAACATATTTTTTAATTTTTATAATGTTGAAATTAATGATGAAATATAATAATACCATGCCAATTACAAAAAATATTCCTTGTCTTTTTAAATAATAAAAAGAATCTAAATATTTTTCTTCAGCAACTACATTACTAGCACTATAAACCATTAATAAACCAAATATAGATAAAATAATAATACTACCTAATAATAAATAATCAATGGAACGTTTATGCATTTTCATCACCAATAACATTTTATGTTATTAATATGATAATATGAAAATAAAATTTAAATTAGTAATTTAACAAATTAATAAAAATCCTACTGATGTTTTTATCAGTAGATTCTTTTGACAAACCCTAAAATAAAAAAATATGCATTAATGTGTTTTTAAGCACAAATGCATAAATTTTTTTATCTAATTAATTGTTTATGTGAGATATGTAATTTACTTTAAAATTATTATCTTCTAATACAATTTGAAAATCAATTCCTAAATAATTAACAGATATTGTACCATCTTCTTCTAATGTTCCATTATAATGATTCAAATAAAATTCTCTTACATATTTTTGTTGTTCTTCTAATGTTTCAAATTTATCAGGATAATTATATCCATAATATAAAACATTAGGAAAAACATATTCTTTACCTTTCATCATATTGTTTAATTTCAATTGTGGAGAAAGATGAGTACTAACTAAATGAGGAAGAGGAACAATTAATAATTTCTTTTCTTCATTTTCTTGAACAACCATTAACGGATAATATAACCACATAGTAATTGATTGTCTAATACGCCATGTATAATAATTCTTCCCTTGATAAACAAATCTTCTATAATCAACTGTTAATGTAAGACCATTATCTAATGGTATATATGCTGTTTCTTCATAAATTTTATTATCGTCTGGGGTATATTCAATATTTTTTACTTTACCTTTTTCATCTAATGTTGTAAACTTGGTTGTTTTCACATCTTGAGTTTGTAATAATTCAATATAAATATCTTTTTTATATTTATTAAATAATTCTTCTAAAGCATCACTTAATATTTGATCTTCATTTTGCGAAAAAACAGTATAATAAGTTCTTGGTACTTCTTTAATAGTATTTAAATTACCATTAAATGTGAATGTAAATGTTGGAACTTCATCATAAGGCATATATGATTGAAAATTTTCTTCAATATATAATTCTACTTTACCATCATTAGGAATGACAGGATTAGTAATACATCCACTACACAATATTAAAAGAAAACATAATATAATAAACATTATTTTTTTCATATAACACCTTAAAAATCCTTATTATTTTCATTTAATCCATATTTTTGATATACTTCTTTTTTATATTCAGGGAAACGATCTTCTTCTATTGCTTTTCTTGCTTTTTCAGTTAGATTAACTAAAAAACGAATATTATGAATACTTAACAAACGATGTCCAAGCATTTCATTAGCTTTAAACAAATGTCTTAAATAAGCTTTTGTATAGTTTTTACAACAATAACAATCACAATCTGGATCAAGTGGTGTAAAGTCTTCTGAAAATTCTTTATTTTTAATAATAATTCTACCACGAGATGTCATAGCTGTACCATGTCTAGCAATTCGTGTTGGTAAAACACAATCAAACATGTCAACACCCCTTTCAATTGCATCTAAAATTGCTCCAGGAGAACCAACACCCATTAAATATCTTGGTTTGTTTTCTGGTAAAATTGGTATTACCCAATCTAATACTTGATTTTGAATTTCTTTTGGTTCACCAACACTTGTACCACCAATTGAATATCCATCAAATGGTAAAGATATTAATTCTTTAGCACAATATTTTCTTAAATCAGCAAATTCTCCACCTTGAACAATACCAAATAATCCTTGTTCATCTTTTCTTTGATGAGAATCTAAACATCTTTTAGCCCATCTTAATGTTCTATCTACTGATTTTTCCATATATTCATATGTACATGGATAAGGAGGACATTCATCAAAACTCATCATAATGTCACTTCCTAAAGCATTTTGAATTTCCATAGATATTTCAGGAGATAGAAACAATTGTTTACCACTTTTGTGATGTTTAAAATACACACCTTCTTCATGAATATCACGAAGTTTTGCTAAACTGAAAACTTGAAATCCACCAGAATCAGTTAATATAGAACGATCCCAATTCATGAATTTATGTAATCCTCCTGCTTTTGCCACAATTTCATGTCCAGGTTGATTCCATAAATGGTATGTATTTCCTAATATAATTTGTGAACCAATTTCATGCAATTCTTCTTTAACTAATGTTTTAACTGTTCCTTGCGTACCAACTGCCATAAAAACTGGTGTTTCAAATGTTCCATGTAAAGTTGTAATTGTTCCTAATCTAGCATTACATTCATTGCTTTTTTTCTTTAATTGATATTTTATAACCATATTATCTCTCATTCATTAATTATATATATTATTATACATGAACTTTATATTTTTTTCAATTTTTTTAAGATTATTTTGAAATATATAATAAAAAGTACTAAAGATTATATTTCTCTAGTACAAACATATATATAACATATATTGCATATATGTTATATATATTATATTATTTTATAAACATTGCATCACCAAATGAAAAGAAACGATATTTTTCTTTAATAGCTTCCTTATAACTATTCAAGATTATTTCTTTACTTGAAAAAGCACTAACTAACATTACTAATGTTGATTTAGGTAAATGAAAATTGGTAATTAAAGCATCAACTGCTTGAAAATTATAACCAGGATAAATAAATATATTAGTATCTTCTTCCACAGCTTTAAATTGATGATATTTTGTATAAATTGATTCTAAAGTTCTTGTACTAGTTGTTCCAACACTAATAATTCTTTTATTATTTTTCTTGGCTTGATTTAATATATCAGCAGTTTCTTGATCCATTTTATACCATTCACTATGCATATGATGTTCTTCAACAACATCTACTGATACAGGACGAAATGTACCAAGTCCAACATGCAATGTAACATAGACAATTTGCGCTCCTTTTTCTTTAATACTTTGTAATAATTCAGGAGTAAAATGTAAACCAGCAGTTGGCGCAGCTGCACTACCTAATTGTTTCGCATAAACTGTTTGATAACGATCTTTATTTTGTAATTTTTCATGAATATAGGGAGGAAGAGGCATTTCTCCTAATTGTTCTAATTTTTCTAAGAATATTCCTTGATAAAAAAATTTAACAATACAAATACCTTCTTCTTTCTTTTCGATTATTTCTAATGAAAGAATTATATTATTATTAGAAGTTTTAAAATCAATTATTGTACCAACATTAACTCTTCTTTGGGGACGAACTAATACTTCATATTGATCTTTTTTTAATTCTCTTAATAACAAAACTTCTATTTTAGCTTTTGTATCTTTCTTTTCTCCATATAATCTTGAAGGCATAACTTTCGTATTATTTAATACCAAAACATCATTTTCAGTAATATAATCAATAATATCATAAAAATGTTTATGTTCAATCTCTCCAGTTTTTTTATCAACAATCATTAATCGCGAATCACTTCTTTTTTCTAAAGGAGTTTGGGCAATAAGTTCTTCAGGTAATTCATAATCAAATTCCTTAACATCCATTTGGGGTAACTCCTAAATGTTGATAAGCTTTTTGCGTAGCCATTCTTCCTCTTGGTGTACGAACAATAAAACCTTCTTGTAATAAATATGGTTCATAAACATCTTCTAATGTTGTAATTTCTTCACTAATAGAAGCAGCTATTGTATTTAAACCAACAGGTCCACCTTTAAATTTTTCAATAATTGTTAATAAATAATGATGGTCAGTTTCATTTAAACCAGCATCATCAATATTTAATTTATTTAAAGCTTTTTTAGTAACATCAAAAGTAATCATATTTTCTTCTTCAATAAAATATTGCGCAAAATCACGAACTCTTTTATATAAACGATTAGCAATACGTGGTGTTCCTCTAGATCTTCTAGCAATTTCATGTGATGCATCATTAGAAATAGCATAATTAAATACTTTAGATGTTCTTTGAACAATTTGTTCTAATTCATCAACAGTGTAATATTGAATTTGTTGAACAATACCAAAACGATCTCTTAAAGGAGCCGATATGTCCCCACATCTAGTTGTAGCGCCAATTAAAGTGAAAGGAGGTAAATCCAAACGAATTGTGGAAGCTGTAGAATCTTTACCAACAATAATATCTATTACATAATCTTCCATTGCTGAATAAAGAGTTTCTTCAACAACTTTTGGTAAACGATGAATTTCATCAATAAATAAAACATCTCCAGGTTCTAAACTAGAAAGAATGGCAGCTAAATCACCAACGCGATTAATAGAAGGGGCTGTTACACTTTTAAATTGTGCTCCCATTTCATTAGCAATAATATTGGCTAATGTTGTTTTTCCTAATCCAGGAGGTCCATATAATAATACATGATCTAATGTTTCTTCTCTTTTTTTAGCAGTTTCGATAAAAACATGAAGCATTTCTTTAATACTTGCTTGACCAACATATTCATTTAATGTTTGAGGACGAAGTGAAGATTCACTTTCATCAAGAAGTAAATCTTGTTCCATGCCATTCACTTCCTTTCATTTTTAAAATAATTTCTTTAAACTTAATTTAACTAATTGTTCAATTGGTAAATCAATATTTTCTAGTAAAAATGTATCTAATTTCCTTAGTTCATTTGCTTTATATCCTAAAAATTGTAAAGCTTCTTTTACTTTTTCAACTTTTGGATTTGTAAGAACAGGTGTTGATAATTTACCACGTAAATCTAAAATGATTTGTCCACTTGCTTTAGGTCCAATACCAGGGAAACGTTGTAAATATTTAACATCACTTTTTTCAATTGCATTTTGTAATTCATCAATTTCCCCTTTTGCAAGAATAGCTAATGCTCCTTTAGGCCCAATACCTTTTACAGAAATTAATTTAATGAATAAATTTCTTTCATCAATTGTTTTAAATCCATATAAATCAAAAGTATCTTCACGAATATAAGCATATAAATATACAGTCATTTCATCTTTATATTCAGAAAAAGAAAAGGGATTAGCTGTAAATATTTTGTAGCCAATTGCTTGAACTTCTAAAACAATATAATTGGCATAAACGCCTGTTACTTTACCTTTCATGTAATCAAACATAATATCACCTTTTATAACAAATCAATTTTGTTTTTATATTCTTTTTCGACGTTAGATTTTAAACTTATATATTTATCAACAATCTCTTTTTCACCAACTAACAAAATATTTTTCAATTGTTCTTCAGTTTCTTTAATATGCAGAACTAATTGATTTTTATTTTCTTCACATTGTAAACGATATGTTTCTTTTAAAGCATCATTTTCATTTTGATGAACTTTTATTTTATCATTTAGTTGTGATTCATTAGCTTGATATTCTTCATCTATTTTAATTCTCGTTTTTTTTTCTTCTTGTTTTTCAAGATCATAATCACTTTTACATTTATTTCTTTCTTCTTCAATTTTTTGCTTTTCATTTTCCAATAATTGTTCATTAAAACGTATTCCCATATCTTTAGCATCTTGTAATATTTGTTCAATATTTTGACGATAAGCTAAACGATGAGCTAAACTTTTTTTCACAAACAAAATAATATTTTGGATTGTATTATCAAATTGTTGTTTTAATAAAGCAACTTGATTATGAATTTCATTAGTAAAATCTTGAAAAGATGAATTTTGAATTTCTTGAATCTTTACAGAAATATCATTAAATTTATCAATATATTTTTGATACTGATATCCTTGAAAAGCACTAGTTTGATAAGAAAAAATACTAAAATATTTTAAAGCTTCTTCTTCTTGCTTTTTCATTTCATCTAAGTAATCAGAACAAATTAATAAAATAATTTGTTCAAATTGAGCAAATAATGATACAAAATATTCTTGATATTTTTTTATTTCCTCCTGTAATGATTCACTATCAGATGAAGATATTGTTAATATATTTTGATTTTGACCAAAATCTTTATCATAAGAACTTTGTAATGCTTTTTTCGAAACATCTAATTTTTGATTTAATTGTTCTATTTTTTTATCATACATTTCTTGATTTAATGTTTGAATTTGATCATGATAAGAACATAATAAATCAACACGTTTCTTTTGCGCATTTTGACTTATATTATGAATAGCTCTTTTAGTGCCAAAATCATATTTATCTTCTTCCATATGAAAATTATGATCACAATATTTCTTTTCTAAATCTAATTCTTCTAATTTGATTTGATATTCATCTTTTATTATAGATATTTCTTTTTCATAATTTTTAGAAAAACGGAAGAAAGCAAGTTCAGCTTCTTTTTCTTCATCTAAATATGATAAAGAAACTTTTTTTGCTTCAATAGTTCCTGTACGACGAATTTCTTTAATACTTTTTTGAATTCTTTTAATTTCTCGACGATTATTTTCTTGTGATAATGTCATTTCTAAATCTTTATATTCTTTAGAAGTATTATCATTAATTCTTTTTACATCAAAATAATTTCTTTTATCTAATTCAGCCATTTTAGTTTTGAAACTTTTTTGTTCTTCTTCAAAAAGATCTTCTTTTTCTTTCAAAATTTGATCTCTTTCTTTCTCAATACGATCTACTTTAGCTTGAATGTCATGTAATTCTTTACGATAAACTTGTCTTGTTGGTAACATTGTTCTTTTCTTTTGAGCAACAAGTTTTTCTTCTTCTCTTGTTAAACTAAAGTTTTCATCATAAAGTGTTAAACCAGTTTGCAATTCATCTTTTAATTTATTTATTTGATTTTGATATTTTTCAATAGCTTTTCTTTGTTTTTCACAAACTTTTAGGAATTCTTCATCCAAAGAATTTAAATCAATTTGATTAGAGGAATATGTTTCAGATAATGTTTGGATAATTTTTTCTCCAGTTTGTTCTCTTTGTTCTCTTGCTTCTTGAAAAGAAGAAAATAATTCCTTATTCATTGTTTCAAGTTGTAATTTAAATTCTTCGTAATTCATTTTATATCACCTTTCCTAAAATTTAAAATTGCCTTTACCTTTGCCTTTTCCTTTTTTTACTTTTTGTTGAGGAAGTCCTTGACCTGTTTTCATTTTATAATTAATTTCATCTTCACTCATACCAGAAAAAGATTGCATTTGTTTTTTCATATCATCAAAGCGTTTTGTTAAATTATTTACTTCTTGATAACTTCTACCTGATCCTTTAGTAATTCTTTCTCTTCTTGAAGCACTTTTCGCAATCAATTCAGGATTTTTACGTTCTTCAGGAGTCATAGAACCAATAATAGCTTCAATGTATAAAAATTGTTTTTCATCTATATCAACATTTCTTAATTTAGCTCCTAAACCAGGAATCAAACCCAATAATCCTTTTATAGAGCCCATTCTCTTAATCCATTTTAATTGTTTTAAAAAATCATTATAATTATAAACACCTTTTTGGATTTTTTCATATATTTTTAATGCTTCATTTTCATCAATATTTTCGGTTGCTTGTTCAATTAGTGTAACAACATCACCCATTCCTAAAATACGACCAGCCATACGATCTGGATGGAATACTTCTAATTGGTCTAGTTTTTCGCCAACACCAACAAATTTAATTGGAACTTGAGTTAAATAACGAATGGAAAGAGCTGCTCCACCACGTGTATCACCATCTAATTTTGTTAATATACATCCTGTTAATGGTAATTTTTCATTAAATGTTTGTATAACATTAATAGCATCTTGACCCATCATAGCATCAATTGTTAATAAAACTTCATCAGGTTTAGCAAGTTTAACAACATCATCTAATTCTTTCATTAAAACATCATCAATATGTAAACGACCAGCTGTATCGATAATAACTAAATCATTATTCATTTTTTTAGCATAAGCAATTCCTTTAGAAACAATTTCTTTAACAGGTGTTTCTGTACCCATTTCAAAAACTTCAATTCCTAATTGTTTACCAACAGTAACTAATTGTTGAATAGCGGCTGGACGGTAAATATCGGCAGCAATTAATAATGGTCTTTTTTTATCTTTTTTTCTTAAATATGTTGCAAGTTTTCCACAATGTGTTGTTTTACCAGCACCTTGTAAACCAACTAACATGAAAACAGATGGACCACCACTTGTACGATATTTTACTGGAGCCTCTTCATCTCCCATTAATTTCTTCAATTCATCATGAACAATTTTTATTACTTGATCTCCAGGTGTTAAAGATTTCATTATCTTTTCACCTAATGCTTGTTCTTTAACATCAGCAATAAACATTTTCACAACTTTATAGTTAACATCGGCTTCTAATAATGAAAGACGAACTTCTTTCATCATCTCATCAATGTCATTTTCATTTAATCTTCCACGTCCTGTAATACGACGTAGACTCATTTGTATTCTTTCCGATAAACTTTCAAAAGGCATAATATTACTCCAAACTTTTTAATTTTTCTAAAAACTCTCTTAATTCATCATTTGTTGTATTTTCATACACTTGACATAATTTTTGATATTCTTGGTATTTATGGTATAAACCAAGTTTTTCTTCATATTCTTCTAATAAGTGATATGTTTTATGTAATTGATCAAATACAGCATTACGACTTACTTGATAAATTTCACTAATTTCACTTAATGATAAATCTTCAAAATAATAATGTTGGAAATACATTTGTTGTTTTTCTGTTAATAATTTTCCATAAAAATCAAACAAAGTATTATATAAATTCTTTTTTTCTAATAAATCCATATGTTATACTCTTATTTATATTTTGTTTTAAGGTTTTTAATAAAAATAATTATTCATCATTTTCATCAATTATATCAGCAAATAATCCATATACATATTTTTCAATATCAAAATATTCAATATCTTCTAAATGTTCTCCTAAACATACAAATTTAATAGGAACATTATATTTTTCTCTAATAGCAAGAACAATACCACCTTTAGCTGTTCCATCTAATTTTGTTAACACAACTCCACTTACTTCAGTTGCTTCAATGAAAGCTTTAGCTTGCACAAGTCCATTTTGTCCTGTAGTTGCATCAATGACAAGTAAAGTATCTTGTGGAGCACCTTCAACTTCACGAGAAATAACTTTTTTCATCTTTTCTAATTCTTTCATTAAGTTAACTTTAGTTTGTAATCGGCCAGCTGTATCACATAATAGAACATCATAATTACCTTGTTTGGCTACTTTAATCGCTTCAAAAATAACACTAGAAGGATCAGCTTTTTCAGCACCAACAACTACTTTACAACCAACACGATCTGCCCATATACTTAATTGTTCAGTAGCTCCAGCACGGAATGTATCGGCTGCAGCAATAATAACTTTTTTCCCTTCTTTTTTTAGTTTATGTGCTACTTTAGCAATTGTTGTTGTTTTTCCAACACCATTTACCCCAACAAATAAGTAAACACTCAAACCATTTTTATTAACACGTAAGTTGGAATTAACAATTTCCCCTTTTAAATAGATGTCAAACATTTTATCAACAATTATTGGTTGTAATTCACTAGCATTAGTAATATTTTTTGTTCTAACATCACTTTTTAATTCATCAATGAATTCAACAACTGTTTCAACACCCATATCAGCCATGACAAATATTTCTTCTAATTCATCAAATAAATCATCAGTTATTTGATTATGGCTTTTAAATAAACCTGTTAAACGAGAAAAGGCACCTTTTCTTGTTTTTTCCATACCAATACGATATTTTTTTGCTTCTTCTTTCTTTTCTTTGTTCTTTTTAAATATGCTGAATAAACCCATAATTTTCTCCTAATATCTCATATTATTATATCATAAAACAGGAAAATTTTAAACCCTTTTCATAAGTTTTTTTCATGGTATTTTTAATATATATCATTTTTATTATTAATACCATAAAAATGATAAAACTAAAGAAATTTATTTCTAAATTTTATTATTATTTGATAAAAAAGATGACTTCATATAGAAATCATCTTAATCATGATTGTTTTTGAGGAACTTCATCTAAACTAGTATATGTTGATTTACATACTGGATATTGATTACAAGCATAAAACTTTTGTCCTTTACTTCTTCCTCTTTTACTAATTCTTTCAACAATCATTCCGTTTTCACAATTTGGACAAGGAATACCAGTTTCCACAGGAGGTTCAGGTATTTCTTTTTTAGCTGTATAATGACATTTAGGAAAATTACTACAAGCGATAAATTCACCAAATCTACCATTACGAATCAATAATTTATGACCACATTCTGGACATATTTCATCTGTTTCAATTGGATACATACGAACCATTTGACTATCAGCATAATCTAATAAAGGTTTAAAATCTTTATAGAATGATTCAAGTTCTTCATACCAAATCATTTTTCCTTCAGATATTTCATCTAATGCTTCTTCCATATCAGCAGTATATTTAATATTAATAATTTTAGAGAAAAATTCATTTAATTTATCAGATGTTAATATACCTTGGGGAGTAGGAATAAATGCTTTCTTTTCAACTTTAACATAACTTCTTTGCTTTAATGTTTCCATTGTTACAGCATAAGTAGATGGACGACCAATTCCTAATTCTTCCATTTTACGAATTAATCTTGCTTCTGTATAACGAAGAGGAGGATTAGTAAATTTTTGTTCTTGATGTAATTTAGGTTCCTTAATTTTTTCACCTATTACAAATTCAGGTAAAGCTTTTTGATCATCACTTTCATATTTACTATAAACTTTTAAATAACCATCAAATAAAATTCTTTCACCTGTTGTTTCAAATATATAGCCATTATTTTCTATTTGTAATTTATCTTCTTCAACAATAGCATTTTTCATTAAACAACTTAATGCACGATCATATATCATACTATATATTTTATATTCATCATTTGATAAATATTGTTTAATTGAATCAGGAGTATATGTTATACGTGATGGACGTATTGCTTCATGAGCATCTTGAATGTTTTTAGATTTTTTATCGGAAGTAAAATATCCTTTATAATATTTTTCACCATAATTTTTAATAATATATTTTTTACCTTCATGAATAAATTCATCACTTAAACGAACACTATCTGTTCTCATATAAGTAATTAAACCAACACGCTCATTACCTAATTCTATTCCTTCATATAAATTTTGGGCAATTTGCATTGTTTTTTTGGCATTGAAATTATATTTGCTTGAAGCTTCTTGTTGTAATGTTGATGTAATAAATGGGGGTTTTGCCATTTTTTCTTTTTCTTTCACAACAATATCATGGACTAAATAATCATTTCCTAAATTATCAATAATTTCTTGAGCTTTTATAGCATTAGGAATATTTATTTTATCACCTGAATTTTCGTTAATTTGCAACTTTAATTGCGCTTTTAACTTCTTTCCTTTCTTAGAAAACTCAATGAAAATTTCCCAGTATTCTTCAGGTTTAAACGCTTGAATTTCTTTTTCTCTATCAACAATTAGTTTCAAAGCAACAGATTGAACACGACCAGCTGATTTAGATCCTATCTTTTTTTGTAATAATTTTGATAAACTAAAACCTATTATACGATCTAAAATACGACGAGATTCTTGTGATTTAACTAAATTCATATCAATATCTCTACCATGATCAATTGCTTGTAAAACAGCATTTTTTGTTATTTCATGAAAAACAATTCTTTCATAATCTTTTTTTTGTAATCCAAGTGTTTCATATAAATGCCAACTAATAGCTTCCCCTTCACGATCAGGGTCGGTTGCTAGATAGACTTTGTCACATTTCTTTACTTCAGCCTTTAATTCTTTCACGATTTGATGTTTATCTTTCATGATTTTATATAAAGGTTCAAAATGATTTTCAATATCTACGCCATATCCACCAGTACCTTTGGTTGTTAAATCACGGATATGACCTTTACTAGATACAACAGTGTAATCATTTCCTAAATATTTTTCGATTGTTTTAGATTTTGCAGGTGACTCTACAATCACTAAACTTTTTGACATTCTAAGAACTCCTATCTTTGGCTATTCAGAAAGCCCATTTTATTATATATTGAAAAAATGAATTTGTCAAATAGAATGCGATAAAAAAAAGAAATAATTTATTATTTTTTTAATGTTTTAAATTATTTCTTCCAATTTTATCTTATTTTTTTATCATATTTTGTTCTAAAATATGTTTAACTGGCGCAAAACTAACACGATGATGAGGAGTAATACCATATGTTTGAATTGCTTGTAAATGTTGTTTTGTAACATATCCTTTATGTTTTTCAAATCCATATTGCGGATATTCTTTAGCTAATTCAATCATATAATGATCTCTTTCTACTTTCGCAATAATTGATGCTGCCGCAATTGAAGCACTTAATCTATCACCATGAATAATACTTGTATATGAAAATTCTTCACTTAATGGCATAGCATCTGTTAATACGTGATCTACTTTAGTTTTCATATTACGAATGCATGTTATCATACCTTTTTTACTAGCTTGATAAACATTTAATTCATCAACGCTTTTAACATCTATATAACAAATTTGTATTTCAATAGCTTTTTCATAAATTATTTTAGATAAATTTTCTCTTTGTTTTTCTGTTAATAATTTGGAATCTTTTAATCCATCAATTATTTCAAATTGGGGTAAAATAACAGCAGCTACAACTAATGGACCAGCCATTGGACCTCTACCAACTTCATCAGTTCCCGCAATTATTTTATATCCTTCATTATGAAATTTATTTTCATAAAAATACATATCACTCATTATTAAACCTATCTAATGTAATACGACCTAATTTTAAACTGCGAAAATCATTTAAAATGAGGTCAAATACTCTTTCATAGTCAATTTCATTTTTTTGATAAAAATTCTTTGCACGGGCGATTTCATGCAAAATTTCAAGTTTTTCAAGATGTTCATCAATTTGATATCTTTGATTTAAAGACCCAGGATATTTTTCTTGCATAAAAGAAATAAAATATAAAATAACATCATCTTTATGAAATATTTGATCTTTAATTGCCCCTGTTAAGGCTAAATGATAAGCAACTTTTTGTTCATCAAACTTAGGCCATAACACACCTGGTGTATCTAATAAATCTAAATCTTTATGAATTTTAATCCATTGTTGAGATTTAGTAACCCCTGGTTTATCACCAACAAAAGCTGTTTTTTTACCAACTAATTGATTAATTAATGTCGATTTACCAACATTGGGGATACCAACTACCATTGCTCTAATTGGACGTTCTTTCATTCCTTTTTCTTTTTCTTTTTTTATTTTTTCTTGTAAAGCTAATTTACATAAAGGAATTATTTTATTAAGATTTTGACGTTTAATTGAATCAATAAATAATATAGAATCATTATTTTTCGCAAATTCTAATTGCCATAAATTGTTCCAATGTTCATCTGCCATATTAGATTTTGTTGCTAAAACGATGTGCGGCTTATCTTTTAATTTTTCTTTGATAATTGGATTAAAAGAAGAAATAGGAATTCTAGCATCAACTAATTCTAAAACAATATCGACTAATTTTAGTTTTTCTTCCATTTCTTTTTGGGCTTTTGCCATATGTCCAGGATACCATTGAATCACTAAAAATCACTCCTTATTATATTTTATCCCAAGAAAATAAATTCAACATTCTAAATTTTGCTTTACCATATATTTGACTTTTTTTCACAAGACCAAATTCTTCGGAATCAAGACTTCCAGGACGGTTATCACCAAGTAACAAATACCATCCATCTGGAATTATATAACTACCATCAGGTTGCAATGCTTTAGCTTTTAATTCATCTGTTAATACTTGTTCTAAATATAAATTCTTCGACTTGGAAGAATTTTCATCTTCTACTTCTTGATTATTAACATATAATTTACCATTTTCTATTTTGATATTTTCTCCTGGTAAACCTATTACTCTTTTAATTAATAATGTACCATCTTCAATATTCATATCTTTCTTTTGATATTGATCATCAAATTCAAACACAACAATATTAAATCTTTCAATTTTCTTGGAAGGTTGAACTAAAATTCTTTCTCCCTCTTGTAAAGTTGGGTACATTGAACTTTGATTAACAGTTGCGGGAAAAACAATAAAGCCAAAAACAATTTGTACAATCAATAATGCCCCTAAAGCTATTTGAAAATATTCAAAAATAGTAATAATTATTTTCTTAATTGATTTAGATGTATATAAAGAATAACTAGCATAAATTGTTAATGCAACGCCAATGGCAAATACGCCAAATATTACTAGGACATGAATAACTTGAAGTAATATCGGACAAATAATAACTAGAACAAGCATAATTAATAAAAGAATACAATTTATTATTATACGAGTAAATAATTTTTTTGAATTTTGTATTTCATTCATTATAATGACTCCAATATTCTTTCAAGCCCATCCATATCTACTAAAACTTCTCTTGCTTTATTGCCTAAACTACCAGATACAACTCCCAATTCTTCTAATTTTTGAATTATTGCTTGAATACGATTAAATCCACAACGGAATGTCTTTTGTAAAGCATTAATTGACGCTGTTTGGTTTTCCACAACATAAGTAGCAATTTGTTCAAAGATTTCATCATTTAATGCATCATTTGAACCATCACCACCAATACTACGTGATGTTAAATCTTCTTCAGTAAATAAATATTCAGCATCATATGTATCTTGAATTTCTGTAACAATATTTTTAATTTCCATTCCTGAAATGAATGCTCCTTGAATTCTTCTTTCATTTCCTGTTTCATCACAATATAACATATCACCATTACCAAGTAATTTTTCAGCTCCACCATGATCTAAGATAATTTGTGAATCAACTTGTTTTTGCACACGGAAAGCAATTCTTGTTGGAATATTTGTTTTAATAGTACCACTAATTATATTAACTGATGGTCTTTGTGTTGCCACAATTAAATGAATAGCAGCTGCACGAGCTTTTTGGGTTAAACGTAAAATACTTTCTTCAACTTCAGGACCTGATGTAACAATTAAATCAGCTAACTCATCAATAATAATTACAATATATGGAATGTGTTTAATTGTTGGATCTTGTTGTTCATATTCTAAATATTCACTATATTTACTAACACCTAAAGATGCAAATAAACGATAACGACTTTCCATTTCTTCCACAGCCCATTTTAAAGAAGCTGTTGCTAGTTTTGGTTCAGTAATAATTGGTGTCGCTAAATGAGGGATATTCGCAAATTTAGTAAATTCAACACGTTTTGGATCAACTAATACTAATTTAACATCATCAGGATGAGCTTTATAAAGGATTGTGGAAATAATAGCATTTATACATACACTTTTACCAGATCCAGTTGTACCAGCTATTAATCCATGAGGCATGCTTGATAAATTAAGATATACAGGTTCACCAGCAATATCAATTCCTAATACAACATTCATTGGATTACCATCATTTAAAAATTCTTTATTATCTAAGATATCACCAAAATATACCATTTCTCTTTTCACATTCGGTACTTCTAAACCAACAGCTGCTTTACCAGGAATAGGTGTTTGAATACGAAGACTTGTTGCTTCTAAATTTCCTTGTAAATTTTCTTGTATTTGACTCATTTTCGCATATCTTACACCTGGATTTAATTGAACTTCAAATTGAGTAACTGTTGGTCCTTTAGTGAAATGAGTAACATGACCACCAATACTAAATTGACGCATTGTTTCATCAATAATATCTCTTTGTTTTTGTACATCACTCATATCATCAATTTGATCTTTAGGTTTACGACGTAATAAAGATATAGATGGTGGATTATATTTTCCTTTTTTCTTACCAACGGGTTTAACTTGTTCTGTCTTTCTTGGTTCTAAATTAACTCGACCTGTTTTAGTAATAATAGGAGTTTCTTCAATATTTTCATCTTCTTGGTTATTTTGATTAAATTGATTTATATTATTATCAATATTTTGTTCTTCATTTCTTTCATTAAATTCTAAAGAAACATTTCTTTCTAGTTTTTTGGGAAAAGTTTGTTGTTTACCAATATATTCTTCTACTTTTGGTGCAACTGGACGAAATTCTGTTTCTTCAATTCTTGCAAGTGGTGGAACATATTCATCTTCTTGTTGCTTTACTTCATTAGATTGAACAGTCATTTTTTCTTGATATATTGGTTTAGAATCATTTTGTGAAGATTGATTATTAGGAATTATAGCTCCATCCGAACGAATAGTTTGTTCATTATTTTTAGTTAATGGTTCATCAAAATTTGGTTTTGGATGATCAGTATGAATAATATATTCTTTATAATCATTTGGATCTATTCTATCTTCTTTTTTACGAAATGAGTCATATTGTCTAATACTACTTCGATAACCTTCACCAGGTAAATATGATTCATCTTTCACATTCTTACCATAAATTGGTGAAACAAAACCTTCAAGATGTTCTTGTGGTTCAGCTTTAGGTGTTTCTTTAACTTCTTCTATTACTTTCTTTTCTTCTTTTTCAACTTGTGGGATATAAAAATTTTTCTTATTCATACTTTCCTCCTTCTTCTACTAATTGTTGTTCTAATGTTGTAATTTCTTTTTCTATTTTTTCGTCATCTTCAATAAAGACATTTTTACTATATACTTTAGCTGTTTCTTGTCCAACTATTTCAAAAATAATACTAGCAATTTTTGATATGCCAATATTTAAAGACATACCTATCATTATTTTTTTCATCCAATGAACTGGATTAATTAAATTGATAATATTCAAAGCTGTTTTGCCAATTCCCGCAACATGAGCTTTTTTAGCTCCCTTCACAATTTTACTATCTTCAACTTTCTTTTTTGCATCCATCATTCTTAAGATTTGTGATATTTTAATATTTCTTGTCATCTTTAATATTCTTTTTTGAAATAATGTGTCAATACGTTCCGTAATATATCCATTTAATTTAATTAATTCATCAATTGATAATTCATATAATGGATATTTAGAATCAGGATAATATGTTTTCGCAATATCTTGAATAAGTTGCCATGATAAATTTTTCATAAAAGCAACTTTTTGCATCATATTAAACGATTCACTTTCTTCTTTATATTGATCTTTAGTTGCTTGTATTAAAGAATTTACCAATTCATCTTTTATATTATCTTGATTATCATTATTTTTAATAATCGTATCATTGTTAACTTTTTTAAAATTAATTAATAATAAAATAAAATAAATTAAAAAGCAAAGGATAATACCAATGACAATTCCTGTCAATAAAGTAAAAATGCTCCCCCATGATACTTTGGAGAACAATTGAATAAAAAAATTCCTAATGCTTTCCCAAACATTTAAAAACATATTTCTCCTCCAAGTGAATTTATTTTATCACAGTTCTTTTATTTTTTCAATCTTTTTCTTT